>JBFESM010000006.1:0-24674 GCA_041548445.1 Methanothrix sp.
CTCTCACCCGAGGCCTCCCTGGAGTTGCATATAACCCCTGCAAGCGGCGTGTTCAGCCTCTTCAAGCCCCGGCAGATGTTGTTTGCGGCATAGATCGGCATGTACTCTCCCGAGGTTATGATGTAGGCCTGGGTCACAAGCCCCTTTCTTATGGGTGCAGAAAAGCCGCCGCAGACTATGTCTCCAGGCACGTCGTAGAGGGTGAGATCGACCTCGTCGAGGACCTTTGAGACCTTCCTCAGAAACTCGATGGCGACGATGATCCCCCGTCCTGCGCAGCCGACGCCGGGCTCGGGCCCACCGACCTCGATGCACTTCACGCCCCCGTACCCCTCGAAGACGACGTCCTCCTCGGCGATCTCTCCGCCCGCCCTTATCAGGTCCATCATCGTCGGGATCCTCTTTCCGACGAGGGTTATCGTCGAGTCACTCTTGGGATCGCAGCCCACCACCAGCACCCGGCAACCCTTCTCGGCGCAGGCCGCCGCGATGTTGGAGGCGGTACAGGACTTTCCGATCCCTCCCTTGCCGTATATCGCAACATGCTTAACCTGGGACATGTTCTATCTCCAGAACGCCCAAAGCCACGCCATCGGATATACAGGTTATCCAAAATTGGCGTCGTCGAGGCGATGGGAAATCCGGGAAAGATGAGATTGAATTTCGGGGGCATGAAATTAGCTATCGACGCTGAGAGATGGAAGAGGGAAACTATCGGCCTTCTGGCCCTCCTGTGTCTATTGATGACGGCCATCGGAGCCTCGGGTCAGGTGCCGGTGGCCGAAGTCCGGGGCTCGTTTTCCGACGGAAATGGCAGCTGGAACGCCGAGAGTTTCGGCTGGTTCTATTACGATCTGGACGAGGGGACCGGCGGCGAGAGGCTCACCATCGAGGCCGAGGGAAGAGAGGTGAAAGAAGGGCACCTCATCTATTCAAGCGAAGTCTGGACCGAGGAGTTCGACTTCGATGAGTGGGGCCGCTATCAGGCGGTGGCCTTCCTGGGGAAGAGGTACCTTGCAGGCTACCTCGAAAGCAACTTCACCGACGCCGTATCAGCCCTGGAGGAAGGAGAGCTGAGGGAAGTTCTCATCGACTACGACGGGATCCAGACCGCCACCTCCGAGGAGCCCCTCCCCCTCGACGGAGGCTACTGGCTCGAGGTGGCTGGGGCCTCCCCCGACGGAAAGGAAGTCTACCTGATTTTGAAGAAGAACGGGATGGAGGCAGACCGGGCTGTGGTCAGGCTCGGCGAGACCTACGTCTACGAGGTGGGCGATGACGACATTCCAGTCATCCTGGCCCACGTCAACGCGGCGATGCAAGGAGTCGATAAAGCGATCGTCGACTTCAACGGGATCTTCCAGGTCCGAGACCAGCCCACGATCAAGCTGGAGACTGGGGACCTCATCGGCCTGATGGAGGTGGCAACGCTCTCAGAGGGAAGGATCGAGCTTGAGAACGCCGAGGATCTGATCCTCAGACGGGATAACACCACGACCCTCGTCGGGAATCTTATGCTGAGGGTGAGGGATACTCCTTCGTTGATCTATTACCCCCTGGGAGCCATCGCCGAGTACGGTGTTCACGAAATAAGGGGGCCAGTGTACAGCGAACTCTCACAAGTGCCGATCAGCACTGCCACCGGAGAATTTGCGGGATATGCTCAAGCTCGATGGAACGACGAGAATTTCACCGGTTTTTATTTTGACGATGATAAAAAGATAGGTTCAGAGACTTTAATAATTCACAGGACAGACGGCAAGAATATAGGGACCATACGTAGCGACGGGACGAGGTTGGTGGATGGCGCAGAGTACATATGCTTCGTCCATGAGGTGGATTTCGAGTTCGATCCCTGGGGCAGCTATCAAGTGTTGTGTTTCCTCGGAGATCTATGGTTTGTTGGTTACGGACCCGGCGCCGAGCTGGACGTCGAAGATAAAAATATGCTGGAGAACGAGCAGATCGGCCTCCTTCTCATCGACACCGACCAGAAAGACACGGCTGTGGCGGGTGATTTCTACTTCCTGGGGGAGGGATATTCCCTCTACATACGTGATGTCGTAAAAGACGACGTCAAAAAAGACAAGATATTCATCGAGTTGAGAAAGAACGATCAATTGGTAGACTCCGCTGTGATCCAATCAAACTCCACATACGTCTACGAGAGAGACGTGGGTGACGTCGAAGACCTGCCAATAATAGCTCTCCACGTGGAGAGCATTTTCAGCGACGGTGATGATCAGTTCGCCATCATAGATGGCCTGTTCCAAGTATCAGACAGCCAATTTCTATCTATCGAGGTCGGGGACGAGCTTGGTGAGTTGGTTGTTCTAAGAACCGGTGGCTTCGGAATATACATGGGGAACCTCGATAGTATTTCCCTGAAGCCCGATTCAAAAGTAGCTATCCTGCCAGGCATGAGCATAGCCGTCGCCGACAACGAGACCCTCAGATATTACCTCTACAAGAATGAGTACGTTTTACCTCCGCCAGAAATCGTAGATTATTATCTCCCTGAAGAGCCCGTCCCCTCAGGAGGATTGGCGAACTTCTCGATCTTCGTTCTGGCGGGCGAGATCAAGAGCGTCACCGCAGAGACCGTCGACTCCGAGGGCCGAAGGGTGATCCTGGGCGATCTGACCGGCTCAGGCGTCGGGGCCGGTGACCAGTGGCTCTACTCCTGGCAGTGGAACGCCACAGTTCCCTCCCTTAGCGATGATGGGACCAGCCTTCCCGTGTCGGATGTTCAGGGAGGGATTCTGCAAGTCAACAACACCACAGAACCGGTCTCAGTGTTGGTCAACTTCGATGAGTCCGGATGGATCAGCCTTATCCAGGGCTCGGCGGGCGAGATTTACTACATATCCCCTGCCGAGTACGAAAAGCTGGGAGCCGCCCCAAGCTACGGGGAGATGGCCTCTGACAAGGCGCTGAGAAGCAGATACGTCAAGGTCGAGCCGGGGATAAGCGAGATCAGGTTCATCCAGGTCGTCGACGGGAGCGCGGTGCTGAGCGAGGCGAGCCACAAACTCTGGTTCTCGCCCCAGGGGATCGAGCCCCACCTGGTCAGCGTCGGTGCCCCACCAGGAAGGTACGAAATCAGGCTTCAGGTGGAGAACGCCATAGGCGTGATTTCGAAGACGGGCCTCTACTTCGACGTCTCGGGGCCAGATCTTCGGTCTGCTTCGGTGGGGTCGGCGAAGGTCCTGGTCGAGGAGAGGTTCAGCCTGCCCCTGGAGATCCCGGCATCCGAGAACGAAACTCGAATGACGCTGACCTTCGATCCCGATTTATTGACCTTTGAGGGCGTAGATGCCGATGGCGAGTGCGATGTCGAGCATGACCTCTCGAGGGAGGGAGAGATCGGCCTCGATATTCCCGGAAACTGCACCGCCGTCAACCTGACCTTCCGGGCCGGAAAGAGGGAGGGGCTATCCGAGGTGAGAATCGCGGAGCTAGACGGGATCGAGGTCGACGTGTTCGGGAATGGTACCGTCAACGTCACAGCCCTGCAGCGACCGGATGGAAACCAGGAGAAGGGAAGATCAATACCCGCACCGCGGGCGGTCGTCGCCCTCGCAGCAGTGAGCCTCGCGACGGTCCTGGTCGGGCGGCGGAGGCGCTAGGCCCCCCCCGTCTTCGCCCACGTTCCCGATTTTCCTATGATGATCGCCCGCCGGCAGGATCGGGCTCCATCCTATTTTCAGCCACTTTTGATGGAATAAATTGAAGTTATAGGATAAATTTATTTACATAAATCGCATTTAAAGGTTTATGAAAAACATCTCCTCCGTTTTGGCGGCGCTGATCCTGCTGAGCCTTGGAGCTTGCCCCTCCCTGGCCCAGGACTATGATGCATACGGCGACGGATACGAGGAAGGCTACACCTGCTGGGCGTGTCCTGTATGTGGATTCGTCGTCCCCCTCGACGTGCAGGTGGATGAGAGCGCCGTAGAGTACCAAACTACCCTGGGCGAGGTCACATACCTCAACCCCTACGATCTCAGCAATTACTGCCCCTACTGCGGCACCTACGGGGCTTACTTCGTCCTGGTTCCCTGCTCCGATTACAGTGAGGACGAAGAAGATTACGAGGATTATGAGGAGTACGAAGACGTAGAGTATTGCGAAGAGGAGTACGTTGACGACGAAGAAGAATGCGAGGACGGCGAGGAATATTCGGAAGTCCACGAAGAATACGAAGAGACGGAATACGTAGAAACGAGTGAAGAGTGCGAGGAGGATGGCGAAGAGATCGACGTTAACGGAACCGAAGAGATCCCCGGGCAGGAGTCCATTGAAACTCCCCCCGAAGAGGCTGGCAAAATCCTGATCGTCATCCCGTCAAAGGACTTCAACGATGTCGAGTTCAACACCACAGAGGCCATCTTCCTTGACGAGGGCTTCGAGGTCCAGGTAGCATCCAAGGGGACGGACGTGGCCTTGGGCATGGATGGATCCTCGGTCTCCGTCGACCTCGCGGTCGCAGACGCGGTCCTCACCGATTACGAGGCAGTCGTCTTCATTGGAGGGCCCGGGGTCGACGATCTTGTGCTCTACGAAGACCCCGACTACCTGAATCTTGCAAGCTCCACCCGAGATCAGGACGTGATCGTCGGCGCCATCTGTGTCGCCCCTAAGATCCTGGCGAACGCATGGCTCCTCGGCGGCAGGAAGGCGACGGTCTTCCCCGACTCCGAATCGATCGCCTACATAAAGTCGAAGGGCGCGACCTACTCCGACGAGCAGGTGGTCAGGGACGGAAATATCATCACAGCCTGCGATCCAGAGGCCTCAGAGGCCTTCGCAGAGGCCGTGGTGGCGGCTGTGAAAGAGGATCAGGCCTGATCTCTGGCCCCGACCGAAATCGCGCGACCGGGGGGAGGGGCTTCGGCCGCCCTCTCGGTCTTTTTGGATCTGCACTCTTTTGGATCTGCTCCCTAGGACCAAGAAAAATCATATGCTGCCATCGAAATCTACCTCTGACGCAGCATATCTTTTTTGCGCTTACCGCACTAGATGCAACCTCACGGAGCCGGAGCCCGCCCCAGCGCCGAAAGCTCCCTCAGATACTTCAGCCTCCTCGCCTCGTACGCCGACCGGCGCGAGCCGAAGGGCACGTACTCCGAGACCGACCAGCCCTGGGCCGCGAGCTTCGTCTTCGTCACATCAGAAAGCCCCATCAAGAAGCTGAACTCGACAACGTCCTTATCCTTTGGCACGCGCTGCAGGGCCCACCCTATGACCACAGGATCGTGAGTTGCAAGGCAGAAGGACGCGCCGGCGTCGAGGGCCATTTCAACAAGCCCCTTCAACCGCTCCTGAACTTCCTCGAAGGCCTTGACGTCGCCGGGGTATGCGCCCTTCACCAGCCGGGGCCTTATCCCCTTCTGGAGGAGCGCCCTCAGGTCCTCGGGCGTCCGGTCGAAGTTTGCGGCGACCGCCAGGGTGAGGGACCCCTCAGCGGCACAATCAAGGGCCGCCTTCACGGTGAAATCGATTAGGGATCTGCCCTCCATGTCAATCTCGAATCCCACGCCGCATCTGGCGGCATCCCTCGCGAGGCTCCGAAGGTTCTCCATGCAGAGCTTCTCGTCGAAGAGGGCCCCTAGATCCGTCAGCTTCACCGAGATCGATGCGTCGAGCCCATTCTCCTCGACGGCTCTGGCGCAGGATGTGTAAGCCTCAACCGACCGGGCAGCATGCTCCTCATCCCTCGCGTTCTCCCCCAGAACGTCCAGAGTGCAGCGGATCCCCTCGGCGTTCCTCTCGCAGCACCACCTCAATGCGCTCGCCAGGTCGGGCAAAGCCCAGCGATCCTCTGATACGTTCATCGCCATCGAGAAGACCGTCTTTCCGAGCGGGTTAATAAAATTTATCGATTATGATAGACATTTTCAAGATAGCATCATATCCTCATCTCAAAAAGAAGTGTTTTTATGTAGCGGGTTCATCAGACCTGAGGAGTCCATGGAAACTGAGCAGCCTTTCGATCAAGCTTTACGGGACTTTGCCGAAAGATGAGGACGACACCCATACAAAAGAGATGCTAGCCGTCCTCGTAAACGACGTAAGGCAACGAATTCATGGCGGAGAAGAAGATGCGGCAGATGAATCTGCAGAGACGAGATCTCTTGCGAGTGGTGGTGGTGGGCGGCGGCATAGGCGGCGCAGAGCTGGTGAGAAACGCCGCCACCAAAGAGGGGCTGGACCTGGTGCTAGTCGAGCCGAAAGACAGGATCGAGTGTCAGGCCCTCTATCCCGACTACCTTGGCGGAAGGATCGAGATAGAAGACATGACCGCCCCCCTGGACCCCTTCTGCAGAAAAATGAACGCTGTTCACTTAAAGGACAGGGCCCTGAGGATCGACTTTGCCGATAAAAGAGTGACTTGCGAAAAGAACGATCTGGATTACGACATCCTGGTCCTGTCCCCCGGAGCGGTCCAGAACTATTTCGGGGTCGATGGCGCGGAGAAGGCCTTCTCCATCAACACCCTGGAAGAGACGGTGAGGGCACGCAGGTTCGTGGAGAAGGAGCGCCCAAAAAAGATCGCGATAATTGGGTCTGGGCCCACCGGCATAGAGACGGCCTGCTTTCTCGCAGAGAATACGCACTGCAAGGTATACGTCATCGAGATGATGGACAGGCTCCTGCCCACCCTCTCCAAAAACGCCTCCATCCTGATGGATAAGATCCTGGTGGGAAAGGGTGTGGAGGTATTAACCAAAAAACAGGTCAATTCGATCCGAGATGGTGGGGTGACCTTCGCCGACGGGAGCTGCCTCGACTGCGACATGACCATCTGGACCGCAGGGGTCAGGCCCGCTCCCTTAATCGATAATCTGGACCTGCCCAAAAGAAGCGGCTGGCTGCTCACAGACCAGTATCTGAGGGTTCAGGGACGAGAGGACGTCTTCGCCATCGGGGACTGCGCCTGGGTCGATATCGAAGGGAAGCTCGCCACCAAGACCGGGATGGAGGCGGAGATCCAGGCAAAACACACCGCCAGAAACCTGGCAAGGGTCGCGAAGGGCACGGATCTTAAACCGTACTCGATAAGGGCGAGCACCGACAGCCCCGTGGCCCTGATCTCGACGGGATGCGGCTGCGCGGTCGGCATATACGGAGACCTCTGCGTCCCGATCCCCAAGAGGATCATCTACACCTTCAAGAGCTGGATCGACAAGTCCGTAGTAAAGCGGTTCAAATAAACGCTGGGTTCAAATTCTGGTCGCCCTTTTCATCCCGCCAATAAGCGAAACTTCCCAAGCCCGGAAGGCTGGGAGCGGCCCGGATGGGACGCTCGCCCTCACCTCCATCGAACGCAAAAGCGAAAATAGAGTTCGGGGCCTTGAAACGTTTGCGCTTGAAGGCGAAACGCTTCGTCCCCGGTTTATCGTGCCGCCTTGGCAACTCTTTCTACGCTGTCTTTCCTGTTCATGGCGAAGCTTCGAACGTCACCCTTCGAGGCGGATATTATCTCGTCGGCAAGACAGCTCGCTGCCGAGCGCTTGCTCTTGAAGGCCGACCTCTTGGCGCCGGTGGTGATGAACATCAATGCCATGTCCACCCTCCTCTGGGGGGCGGTGTCCACGGCCTTGGGGACGGTTATGCCGCCGTACTTGAGACGTACGACCTCTTCGCGGGGACCGGTGTTGGATATAGCTTTCGCAAAGACCGTGAGGGGGTTCTCCTTCGTCCTCTGGTTGATTATGTCGAAGGCCACTTCCACGATCTTGTAGGTCGTGATCTTTTTGCCGGTGTTCTCCTCGCCCCGCATCATCTTGTTGACGAGCCGCTCGACGATATGCTGCTCGGACTTCTTGAACTGCTGTCTTGCGTGCCTGCCGCCTGAATGCATCACAACCATCGGACGGAGGTTAAAATAGCGCTTTATGCTGAGATCCGATATCTCGATCTCTTCAGGATCCCATTTGTCAAAGATCTTTATGCTCACAGTATCACCTTATGGGCTTCTCCTTCCGGCCGATGACCATCTCTCTCAAAGAGACGTTGTTCACGCCGATCACCTGGAACCTGACGCCGGGTATATCGCCCTTGGCTCCACCCATCCTGCCGCCGATCCTTTCGACCACCACTTCGTCGTGCTCGTCGATGAACCCGATAGCTCCGTCTCCCGGACAGAAGGCGGTAACCTGTCTTCCGTTCTTGATGAGCTGTATTCGGACGCATTTGCGGATGGCGGAGTTTGGCTGCTTCGCCTCGACGCCGACCTTCTCCAGAACGATCCCTCTGGCTCGCGGCGCGCCACCCAGGGGGTCTGCCTTGACGTTCAGCTTCAGTACCCTCCGGCTGTAGTTCAGATCTCTCCACCGGAAGCTCTTGCGGTCGCTCTCCAGTTTCCTGGCCGCGTACATTCCCTTTCCCATTATTTCACCTAGTTGAGTGCTATGTCCATCGCCAACGGTTGGCCCTCCGACCTCAAAGCCGATTGGAGTTCGGGTGCCGGTTAATTTTTACTGGATTATGATGTCGTCTACGCCGTGATGCCTCGAAGAGAGCATCTTGGCCTTTAATATGTTACGGCCATCCCGTCCTATGGCGATGCCCTTGTCCCTATTTGCTACTTCTACATAAGCCAATCGCTTATTGTTTTTCGTGACGATCGTCACGTTCTTTATCGAGGCTGGCTGGAAGACGTTCTCCAGGAACTCCTTGACGTCATCGCTGTGCTCCACGATCTCGATCTGCTTGCCTATCGACTTCTTCACCCTGTTGATGTTGCTGCCTTTCCTCCCTATGGCAGCGCCCATGTCTCCCTTCTTGACAACGAATATTATCCGGTCGTTCTCACCATCGACGATGCAGTCTCTGGCGACGCCACCGGTCAAGCTTTCGAAGAGGGCGATATACCTTATCCCCTCAGTGGTAAGCTTGAACTCACTCATCCTCAATACCCCTAATCTCCCTCAGGAGCGCCATTATCTCAGAGTCGCCGGGTTCTATCACCGCCAGAGCCGCCACCGAGAAGGGTTTTCCGCAGGCAGAGCCGAGATCCGTTCCCCGACCAGAATAATTGTAGACTGGCACGTCGACCTCCTTCAGCTCCCTAGACACCTCCTCTGGACAGTCGATGGCGTTGATGACCAGCTTAGCCAGCCCGCTGACCCCTGCTTCCACGGTTAGATTTGAGCCAAGAACAACTTTACCGGTTCTGATCGAACTTCTGAGCGCTCTATCAATGTTTATCATCCTTTTACCTCAATCGTTTTGCGACTAATTGAACATCGCCAGTTCCCAGCTGTATCGGCTGGCCCACTATGACGTTCTCGGTTACGCCTCTGAGATCGTCCACGTCACCGCGAACTGCGGCGTCGAGGATGTGGTTTACGGTGACCTCGAAGGCGGCTCTCGCAAGAACGCTCGCCTTCTCTCCAGAGACACCATGCCGCCCGATCTGCTTGACCTCGCCATCGCAGGTCATGATGTCTGCCACCAGCATTATATGCCTCACGTCGACGGAGAGACCCTGTTCTCGCAAGGTGTCGGTGGCCTCGTTTATTATGGCGTTTCGGGCCGCCTCTATCCCCAGGACATCGCCGATCTCAGTTATATTATTTGTTTTTGTCCTGGTGGGATCGACCCCCTCGAACTGGATGACGTCCTTCAGGGCCGAGCCCTCGGTGTAGAGGACGTACTCGTCCCCCTCCTTCCTGATTACGACCCTGTTTATGCCCTCGATCCCCTTGAGAGAGATCGTCTTGATCTTCTCGACGAGCTGGAGGAGATCTCGATAGGAGGGCTCGGGCGGCGTCATTATGATCTGGTTTCCGTGCTGTTCTGCGGATAGCTTCGATCCCTCAGCGAGCCTCTCTGCCACCTCCTCAGCGGTGATCTTCCGCTGAATCAGGGCGTCCTCGTTCAGCTCGATCACCACGTTCATCTCCGCCAGGTCGGTAGCTATCGACCCCAGGTGGAGTATGTTGGTGGACTCGATGCTCCAGGCGACCTCTCTTGCGATATCCCGGTCGAGGGCGTAATCCTTCTCCAGGCGGACCGTCATGGTGGGGGTGCTCGGGATCTTCCTTGCGTCCACGATCTCGATCAACCTTGGAAGGCCGAGGGTGACGTTGATCTCGGCGACCCCCGCATAGTGGAAGGTTCTCATGGTCATCTGGGTGCCGGGCTCCCCGATCGACTGGGCCGCCACGACCCCCACCGCCTCGCAGGGCACGACCTTGGACCTCTCGTAATCGGCCACCACCAGATCTGCTACCTCCGCGAACTCATCCTCGGCGATCTCGACCCCTTTCAGCTCGCCCCCGAGAGCTTTTTTTATGTTCAGCGGCAAGGGGAGATCCTCAATCCTCTTTTGGATCTCCTTTTCAGATAGGCTCATGCGCCCTCCTTTCTCAGCACTTTCTGGACTATACGGTGGACGTTCTCAGGGCTTGCGTAATCCCTCTTGGAGGCATCGACGCCGTCCTCTCCGTAACTGAACTGAACTATTATGCCGCTCGTCTCCTTGACAGTCCCGTCGTACTGGACCTCCAGATCCTGAAGGGCGTTGATCAGCCTCCTCTGGAGGTAGCCGCTCTGGGACGTCCTGATGGCGGTGTCGACGAGCCCCTCCCTTCCACCTATCGCGTGGAAGAAGAACTCGGTGGGGTTGAGACCCTCCTTGTAGCTGGACTGAACGAAACCGTGAGCTTCGGCTCCAAGGTCTCCCCTCTTGAAGTGGGGAAGGGTTCGACCCTCGTAGCCTCGCCGGATCCGCTCGCCTCGAACGGACTGCTGACCTACGCAGGCCGCCATCTGGGTCAGGTTCAGCATCGATCCTCGAGCCCCGCTGACGGCCATCACAACGCCGCTGTTGTCAAGGCCCAGGTACCGGCCGGCGATGGAGCCGGTGCTGTCCCTCGCCTTTCCGAGGGTTTGCATTATCCGCATCTCCAGGGTCTCGTCCAGGGTTCTTCCCGGCAGGGGCTCTAGCTCACCCGCCTGGTAGGCCTCGATCAGCTTTGTCACGTTCTCCATTGCGGCGTTCAGAACGTCCTGGATCTGGTCCTCGGCCTCCTTGGGGATGTCTTCATCGTCTATCCCGAAGCTGAAGCCCGCCAGCATTATGCCCCGAATCGCCATCTGGGTCATCCCATCGATGAAGCCTGCGCCGATCGTCGGGCCGTACTCCTTGATCACCCTGTCGGTGATCTTGCCCTTGAAGGCCCCGACGCCCGCGGCGTCGATGGTGCCGCTTTCGATCTCGCCGTCGCGGATGACGATGAAGGCGTCGTCGTCGCACTCCATCCCCTTGCACTTGTCACAGTTCTTGCAGAAGGATGCCTTGAACCCGAGGTTCAGGCCTTTCGGTAGGATGAGGCTGAACATCTGCTTTCCTGTCCAGTAGGGCTCGCCATTCTCGTCTAATCCCTTGGGATCGGGAAGCTCCAGATGATGGAGCTTCTTGAAAATCTCCATCACCTCCAGCCGATTGATCCTTCTTTCGCCGTGGGTCAAGAGGAAGTTTCCGGTGACGTAATCGTGAATGCCACCGATGATCGGCCCTCCGAACCGAGGCGAGAGGATGTTCTCCTGGACCCGCATCAGGATCTCAGCTTCGGCCCTCGCCTCCTCGGTCTGGGGTACGTGCATGTTCATCTCGTCCCCGTCGAAGTCGGCATTGTAAGGTGGGCAGACCGCGGGGCTCAGCCTGAAGGTCTTGTGGGGCATGACGATCACCCTGTGGGACATGATCGACATCCTGTGAAGAGAGGGCTGCCGGTTGAAGAGGACTATGTCCCCGTCCATCAGCTGCCGGTCGATCTTCCATCCGAACTCGAGCTGGTCGGCCACCTCTTCGCAGTTTCTGTCGGTGATCTTGAGCCGTCTTCCGTCAGCTCTCGTGACGTAGTTCACGCCAGGATGTTTATCTGAACCCCTTCTCACGAAGTCTCGCATCACCTCGATGTTCCTTGCGTTCACCACGAGGGGGACCGATAGCTCCATCGCGATCTCCAGGGGAACCCCGACCTCGTTTATGCTGAGGTTCGGGTCCGGCGAGATAACGGTCCTGGCGCTGAAGTTAACCCTCTTGCCCGAGAGGCTTCCTCGAAACCTCCCCTCTTTGCCCTTCAGCCTCTGAGATAGGGTCTTGAGAGGCCGGCCGCTCCTGTGGCGGGCCGGGGGCACCCCAGATACGGTGTTGTCAAGGAAAGTCGTGATGTGGTACTGGAGAAGCTCCCAGAGGTCCTCGATGATCAATTGGGGCGCGCCAGCCTCCCTGTTCTCCTGGAACCGCTGGTTGATCCTGATTATGTCCACCAGTTTGTGGGTGAGGTCATCCTCGCTCCTCTGGCCGCTCTCAAGAGTGATGGAAGGCCTCATCGTCACCGGCGGCACCGGCAAAACCGTGAGAAGCATCCATTCGGGCCGCGCGGTCTCCGGGTTCATCCCCATCACCTTCGTGTCCTCGTCGGGGATCTTCTCGAACCGGTCCCTTATGTCCGAGGGGGTGAGCCTGTGGCCGTCCTCGACGTAGGAGAGGGGCCTCTCGAACTTGATCTCCAGCTGGGGCGCGCCGCAGTAGGGACAGACCTTGTGCTTTCGGGCCTCGGAGAATACCTTGTTCACGACGTCGTCGGTGGTCTGGCCGAGCTGGACGAGGGTCTCAATCTGCCCGATGTACATCCTCTTCTCGTTCTCAAGGAGCATCAGCCTCGAGCAGTCCTTGCATATTCCGCGGAGGATCTTCCTTATGAGCTTTGCAAAGCCTACGTGGATAACGGGAGCTATGAGGTCTATGTGACCGAAGTGGCCTGGGCACTCGCCGGGCCTTCCGCCGCAGCTTCTGCACCGCAGGCCCGGGTCGATCACCCCGAGCCGCGGGTCCATCAGGCCCATCTCGATGGGGAAACCGTCGTCGTCGTAGGTATCTGCGGTTATGATCTTCACCACACTCATCCTCCGAAATTCCTGGGGAGAGATGAGTCCAAAACTAATCTTACCAATTCTCTTCGGGACGGTCATGTTTACACCTAAACTGCGTCCTCCAAAATCAGCCTGGGGGCGACGCCGAGGGATTTTATCTCGTCCAGCAAGAGCTTGAAGGCGTAGCTCATCTCCACGGGGTATATCTCGGTGTCCGAGCCGCAGACCGAGCAGTAGTCGACGTTCCTGCGCTTGTCGTGAATTGCGATCATGCCGCAGCGGCTGCAGACAAGCTCCGTCACCTTGTCAGACTCGTCGACGAGCCTCTCTTTGAGGGCCAAAGCCGCGCCGTGGGCTATCAGGACGTCGCGCTCCATCTCGCCGAACCGAAGACCCCCTTCCCTGGCGCGGCCTTCGGTGGGCTGCCTGGTGAGTACCTGGACGGGACCCCTGGACCTTGCGTGCATCTTTCCTGCGACCATGTGGTAGAGCTTCTGGTAGAGGATCGCCCCGACGAAGACGTCGGCCATGATCTGCTCGCCGTTGATGCCGCTGTACATAACTTCTCTTCCGGTGTGTGAGAACCCGAACTTGGTGAGGGCGCTCCTCATGTCCGCCTCCTCTTCGCCCAAAAAGGCTGTTGCGTCGGCGAGCCTTCCCTCGAGAGATCCCATCTTGCCCCCGATCATCTCCAGGACGTGACCTACCGTCATCCGCGAGGGGATGGCGTGAGGGTTGACTATCAGGTCGGGAACCTGGCCGGTCTCGGTGAATGGCATGTCAGCGGGCGGAACTATCAGGCCAACGACACCCTTCTGGCCGTGTCGCGACGCGAACTTGTCCCCCAGCTCCGGAACCCTCTGGTCTCTCGTCTTTACCTTGGCGAGCCGGTTTCCGTTGGAGGACTCGGTCAGGATCACCGTGTCCACCACGCCCTTCTCGTTCGACCTCATGGTCACCGAGGTCTCACGCCTCTGCTGGGGCGTGATCCCAAACTCCGTCGGCTCCTCCAGGAACCTCGGCGGCGATGTCTTCCCTATCAGAACGTCGTTTGCCGCCACCACGGCGTTGGGGTTGACCAGACCGTCGTCGTCGAGCTGGGAGTAGGCCTCAGTGCCCCTCGCCCCCCTCACCTCCATGTCGGGTATCTCGAACTTGTCCTCCTGACCTCCGGGGTACTTTCGCTCCTCGGCTTCCGATACCCTGAAGAAGTGGCTCCGGCCAAGGCCCCGCTCAATGGATCCCTTGTTGAGGATGAGGGCGTCCTCGATGTTGTACCCCTCGTAGACGAGAACCGCGACGACGAAGTTCTGGCCCGCAGGCCTCTCGTCAAACCCTATGGCGTCAGCGGTCCTGCTCCTGCATAGAGACCTCTGAGGGTAGTGGAGATAATGGCCTCTCGTATCGGGCCGAAGCTTGGTGTTGGCCATGGGGGTTCCAAGGCACTGCTTGATCATGCCCGCGCCCATGGTGTTTCGAGGGCTGGCGTTGTGCTCGGGATAGGGGACAAGGCCGGTGCAGATCCCGAGGACAAGAGATGGGTCGAGCTCGAGGTGGGTGTGCTCCGGGGTTATATCCTCCACCCACATGGCCACTAGAGCGTTCTCCTCCTCCTCAGCATCGAGGTACTCAACGAGCCCCTCGGCCACCAGGTCGGAAAAGGCGACCTCGCCGATACGGAGCTTATCTGTATGCTCTTCAGTGACGAGAGAAACTCCGTCCTCCACGACGATGAGGGGACGTCTAGCTCTGCCGGAGTCGGTGTTGATCAGAATCTCGTTCGTCCTCGCGAAGTAGGAGACGTTGATCTGGTTGCTTATCTGGCCGCCCCTTCGAAGCCGTCTCATCTCCTTTGCGAGCCTGAGGGGGTCGGAGTTGGTTCCCACGAACTCCCCATTGAGAAATACCCTGGCGCTACTCAACGCGACCACCTACAGGAGCGACCTCCAGGTCCAAAAGCATAGTCTTTACGTCCTCGTAATCCTCGACCCCCGTGGAGAGCTCCACGCCCTGGGCGAAGTTCTTCACAAGGCCACAGTTGGGACCTTCCGGCGTCTCGCTGGGACAGATCCTGCCCCATTGAGTTGGGTGAAGGTCTCTCGCCTCGAAGTGGGGCTGGGACCTCGACAGGGGTGAAATCACTCTTCGCAGGTGGCTCAAGGTGGCCATGTAATCGGTCCTATCGAGAAGCTGGGATACGCCGGTCCTGCCGCCGACCCAGTTACCCGTGGCGAGGGGGTGGATCATCCTCTCGGAAAGGACGTCCGCCCGAACGGTGGTGATGACGTTCAGCTCGCGGTTTCTCATGCTGGCCCGCTCGAGCTGGTACTTGATGTCCCTCGTCAGCCTGCTGAAGGCGACCCTGAAGAGGTCCTCCATGAGGTCTCCGCTCAGCTTGAGTCTCTTGTTAGCGTAATGGTCCTTGTCGTCCTCGCCCCTCTTCCCCAGGGCTAGCTCGAAGCAGGCCTCGGCCATCCTCGCGAGGAAGAGGCCTTTGGCGTACCGGTCGCCCTCGTCCACGCCGATGTGGGGGAGGAGGTACCTGTCCAGGACGTAGGCCGCCCTCTTCTTCTGGTACTCCTTCGCCTGGCCCGCGGCCACCCGGCCACCGATCTTCTCCATGGCCTCTTCCTTGGTTGCCACCTCCGCCTCCTCCAGGTTCTCGAGCATGAACTTTATGATCTCCGGGTTGTCGGAGACCGCCTGGACGATCTCCATATCGGTCTCAAGGCCGAGGGCTCTTGCGAGGGTGACGAAGTTGAGCCTCCCGCTGACGGAAGGGAAGGACACCTCCAAAATCGACCTTTTGCCCCGCTCGACGATCACCAGGGACCTATATCCCTGCCTCTGAGAGAAGACCTTGGCCACTTCTATCAAGGTGTCGTACCTCTGGTTGTACTCCACCAGGATCTTGTTGGGGGAGAGGTCTTCCAGGGTCATGATCACCCTCTCAGACCCGTTGACCACGAAGTATCCGCCCGAGTCGAGGGGGTCTTCACCATACTCGATCATCTCCTCGCGAGATAGGCTTGAGATGTTGCAGACCTTGGACATAATCATGATCGGGAGCATCCCGATCATCGCCTCCACTGGCTCCTTTTCGGTCTCTCCCTGAACGATCGTCATCTCCAGGCGAAGCGGCGATGCGTAGGTGAGGTTTCGAAGCCTAGCGTCGTTCGGGTAGAGCCGCTCCACCGAGCCGTCGGCCTCGGTGACTGTAGGCTTCCCCACCCTGATCGCGCCGAGCTTGACGTAGGTATCCTCGATGTTCGTCTCGATGACCCTCACCTCGTCGATCACCTTCTGCAGGCCCGTGTCTATGAAATCGTTGAAAGAGTTTATGTGATGGTGGACCAGCTTGTCCTTCGTAAAATAGGCCTTATATAGAACGTTTCTGTCAAGCAAACCGTAAAACACCTCTTAATCGATTACCAGCCTGTAAAAGACCGATTCCCCTGACGTGGAGCTCTTCCTGATTATACTCACCACGTCACCCACCTTCCCCCCGATCTCCTTCACCACCGGATCCGTGACGTGGATCTTGGGGAGCTGAGCAGAATCCACGCCATAACTCTTCAACACCACCTCCAACTCTTCGGGAGAGAGGAGGCGGTGGGACGGAACCAGGTCATGATCCTGCAGCGCAAATTTTTTCATACAGCCACTTCCCAGAAATAAGCTATAAGCGGGCTCGAAGGGATTTGAACCCTCGACCACCTGGTATCTTCGTTCAAAAAACTTAAAAGCCAGACGCTCTGCCTAACTGAGCTACGAGCCCTCATGAGCAGATCAGCCCATACCACTGTCTACGAGATGGTCATCCGACATAAAACCTTTTCGCCTTCCGATCAGATATTCCCGAGGACGATGGCCGCAATCTCGTCGCCGACCTGTGAGGTCGTCGAGCTGCCGCCCATGTCGTAGGTTCTGACCTTTTCCCTCTTGATGTTCGTCTCGATGGCCCTGACCACGTCCTCAGCGGCCGCGCGCTCTCCCAGGTGCTCCAGGAGCATCGCTCCGGCCCAGATGGTGGCTATAGGATTTACTTTGTTCATCCCCTTGTACTTGGGCGCGCTTCCGTGGATCGGCTCGAACATGCTCGTACCCTCGGGGTTTATGTTGGCTCCGGGCGCAAGGCCCAGGCCCCCCTGGATCATGGCGCCCAGGTCCGTTATGATGTCGCCGAACATGTTGGGAGCGACGACGACGTCGAACCACTCCGGGTTTTTGACAAACCACATGGTGATCGCGTCGACGAAGTTGAAGTCGGTCTCAACCTCCGGGTATTGGGCCGCAATCTTCTCGAACTCCTCTCTCCAGAAGCCGTAGATGTCGGAGAGGACGTTCGCCTTATCGACGCTTGAAAGGTGCTTTCCACTCTGCATGGCGAGGTCGAAGGCGTACTTGATGACCCTTTGGGTTCCCTCCTTCGATATCATACCTATCTGGTAGGCGATCTCGTCGCTGTCGGACTCGACGTCCAGGCCGAACTTGACGTTGTAGAGGGTCCGGATCACCTCGAACTCGTCGCGTTTCTTGCCCGCCTCGGCCCTGCCACCGATCCCGATGTAGAAGTCCTCGGTGTTCTCCCGGACGACGGTGAAGTCGATATCCTTCGGGCCCTTGTCTTTCAAAGGAGTCCAGACCCCCTCCAGGAGCTTGACGGGCCGGAGGTTCACGTACTGATCGAAGTAGAACCGCATGGCAAGGAGGACGCCCTTCTCAAGGACCCCCGGCTTCACCCTCGGGTCTCCTATGGAGCCGAGGTATATCGCCCTGTACTGGGAGAGGTCTTTGAGGGTATCCTCGCTGACCAGCTCTCCGGTCTTGAGGTAGTGGTCCGCTCCGAGGGAGTACTCCGTCCACTCGAGCTCAAAACCGTGCTTTTCCGCTGCGGCCTCTGCGACCTTCTGGCCCTCGGCCACGATCTCAGGTCCTATTCCATCGCCAGAAATAACGGGAACTTTGTACTTCAAGCAGACTTCACCATCCTCTTAGTGTACTCGACAAGGCCCCCCGTCTCCACGATCTCCTGGAGGAAGGGCGGCAGGGGCGTGGTCCGATAAGACTCGTCGCGGGACCGGTTGTATATGACCCCCTCATCAGCATCGATCTCCAATGAATCTCCATCGCCGATCCTGTCCACATCGGCGCAGACGAATAAAGGCAGACCGATGTTGATGGCGTTTCGGAAGAATATCCGGGCGAAGGACTTGGCGACGACGGCCTTCACACCCGCGCCTTTGAGACCAAGAGGCGCGTGCTCACGCGAGGAGCCGCAGCCGAAGTTCGTTCCCGCCACCACGAAGTCTCCGGCCTCGACTTCCCTCGCGAACTCGGGTCGCACGCCCTCAAAGACATGCTCAGCGAGCCCCTCGGGGTCGTTGATCACCAGGTAGCGTCCGGGTATGATCGCGTCGGTGTCGATATCATCTTTAAACTTCCAAGCTCTGCCTGCCAAAAACCATCCCCCAGCGATAGTGGACTACTTAGCAATACCAACGTAGTATATTAAGGTGACTGTTCGGAGGGCCTCCCAGCTCGCCGTTTTTGTCCCGGCTCAGGATCGGCTGCAAAATCAATCCCCCGATATCCCTTGCGTGGAGACGACCAAAAGATAGCCCGTCATTTTCCTCTCAATTTTCTCGCGCATCTTGTACCATATCACCCCGGTTGAATCCTGAAAAATCTGTTTATTCTTCAGCGGTTCGAAGAACAGGAAGAGGGCCTTTTGCGACCCATCATGCCAGCAGCTCCTCGAAAAACTAGTTCGAAAATTGTGAATTTAAACTATTTAAATTTTCTCCTAATAGATCCCGTGCCGCCAAAAAAAAGAGACCTCTGCTATTTGAGCCACACGGGAGGGAAATGAGGCGCTAAAACCGCGTTATGGTAGGAGAAGGAAGGAGCCATCAAGGGCAGACCGCACAATATATAGCCCTTGGTGGGCCAAGAGGAGTGAAGCTCAAGTTTGATGGTGATTCTGTTGAAGGCGATTATGATCTCTGGACGCACCCTCGGCCAGGGTGCGAGCTCTGAGGCGAAGATGTCGCCCGAGTTCTTCAAGGCCACCTCTTTCTGCGCTCTATCTGAAGAGGACTTGCGATCCCTAGGAATATCCGAGGAGGGAAACGTCCTGGTGAGAACCGAGTTCGGGGAGGTCGTTGTCTCGGCCAAAAAGGATGAGGGGCTGCCCTCCGGGGTGATATTCATACCGATGGGACCCTGGGCCAACGTCATCGTGGGACCCGAGACCGGCGGCTGCGGAACGCCCCAGTTCAAGGGGATCGAGGTCGAGGTGGAGGGAACGAAGATGCCCGTGATGGACGTCCGGGAGCTATTTGCCGACCTGAAGAGGACGGGGGGTGAGGCGTCTTGATGGCAGAAGACGTCCTCTGCCCCTTCTGCGGCTGCCTCTGCGACGACATCAAGGTCGAGGTGGAAGACGACCAGATCGTCGGCGTCAAGAGGGCCTGCAGGCTCGGATCGAGCAAGATTCGGGGCCACGAGAGGACGAAGGCCCCAATGATCAGAAAAGATGGAGAGCTCGTGGAGACTACTTACGAGGAGGCCTACGACCGGGCCGCCCGAATCTTGAAAGAGGCGAAAAGGCCCCTCCTCTACGGCTGGTGCTCCACGGTCTGCGAAACCCACAAGAAGGGAATCCTCCTGGCGGAGGAGGTGGGCGGCGTCGTCGACTCCACCGCCACCGTCTGCCACGGCCCATCCATCATCGGGATCGAGGAGAAGGGCTTGGCAGGATCGACCCTCGGCCAGATCAAGAACAGGGCCGACCTGATAGTCTTCTGGGGCGCAAACCCGGCCGAGGCCCATCCGCGCCACACCCTGCGCTACTCCTCCAACTCCACGGGCATGTTCACCCACGAGGGAAGGAAGGGGCGAAAGGTGATCGTCGTCGACGTCCGAAAGACGAGGACTGCGAAGAACGCCGACAAGTTCCTTTTGATAAGGCCGGGGACCGACTACGAGGTGATAGCTGCCCTTCGGATGATCGTGGCGGGAAAGGGCGAGATCGTCCCCGAGAAGGTGGCGGGCGTTGCCAAGGCCGACCTCGAAGAGGCGGCGGGGATGATGAAGGCTGCAAAGTTCGGAGCCCTGCTCTTCGGCCTCGGGATGACCCACAGCCGCGGCCGCTACAAGAACGTAGACAACGCCCTCTCTTTGGTGGCCGACCTGAACGGCTTCACCAAGTTCGTGGTGATGGCGATGAGGGGGCACTACAACGTTGCGGGCTTCGGCCAGGTCTGCGCCTGGGAGACGGGCTTTCCGATGTCGGTCGACTTCTCGCGGGGCGCGCCCTACTTCAACCCAGGAGAGACCGCTGCCTGCGACCTTCTGGCTAGGAAGGAGGCCGACGCCATGATGGTCGTCGCCGCAGACCCGGTCTCCAATTTCCCGAGGGCAGTCGTCGAGGGAATGGCCGATATCCCGGTGATTCAGATCGACCCTTTCCCAAACCCCACGACCCTCCTCGCAGACGTGGTGATACCGAGCGCCGTCTGTGGAGTCGAAGCCGAGGGGACCGCCTACAGAATGGACGGCCTCTCCCTGCGGATGAAGAAGGTCGTCAGTTCCCCCTATCCGACGGACGAGGAGATCATGCAAAACATTCTGGATCGAGTGAGGAGGCCCGGCGATGATAATTAAGGGAGGGGTCGTCTACGATCCCACGAACGGGATCCATGGCGAGGAGATGGACATCTCCATCGAGGACGGCAAAGTCGTTGAAAAGTCCGAGGGTGGAGAGGAGATCGACGCCCGGGGGATGCTGGTGATGCCCGGAGGCCTGGACGCCCACGCCCACATCGCTGGGGCTAAGGTGAACACAGGAAGGATCATGAGACCGGAGGATGGAAGGCGCGGGATCGAGCCGAGGACAAAGCTCCTTCGGCCATCGACGGGCTACACCGTCCCCAACTGCTACGCCATGGGATACCGGTACGCCCGCCTAGGCTACACCACCGCCTTCGAGGCGGCAACGCCGATCCTGGAGTCGAGACACACCCACGAGGAGCTGGAGGAGATCCCCATCGTCGACAAGGGGGCTCTCACTTTGTTCGGGAACAACTGGGAGGTTCTTGAGTGCGTCCGCGACGGCGACCTCGACAAGCTTGCGGCCTTCATCGCCTGGGGCCTTCGTGCAAGCCGGGGCTACGGCGTCAAGGTCGTGAACCCCGGTGGGGGCGAAGCCTGGGGCTTTGGCGGAAACGTCAAGGGTATCGACGATCCGGTCCCAAACTTCGGCGTGACGCCGCGGGAGATCATAAGGAACCTGATGAAGGCAAACGAGATCCTCAGGCTACCCCACTCCGTCCACCTCCACACAAACAACCTGGGCAAGCCCGGAAACTACGAAACGACCCTCGATACCCTGAAGGCCGTCGAAGACATCGCAGCCTCCCGCGACCGGCAGGTCCTCCACGTCACCCACATGCAATTTTCCGCCTACGGCGGGACCGGCTGGCGCGACTTCGAGTCGAAGGCCCCCGAGATCGCCGATTACTTCAACCGCCACGACCAGTTCACCATGGACATGGGCCAGCTGATCTTCGGGTCTGCCACCACCATGACCGCCGACGCGCCCCTGGAGTACGGGAACGCCCGGCTCCTTCACGCCAAGTGGTCCAACCACGACATCGAGCTTGAGGAGTCGAGCGGTGTCGTACCCCTAATCTACGCGAGGAAGATGCCGATAAACGCGATCCAGTGGGCGATCGGCCTGGAGCTCGCCCTTCTGACAAAAAACCCCTGGCAGATGATCATGACCACAGACCACCCCAACGGCGGCCCCTTCGTCAACTACCCGGAGGTCGTCGCCCTCCTGATGAGCCGTGCGAAGAGGGATGAGGAGCTTGCAAGCCTCCACGAGCTAGCCAGCAAGAGGTCGTCGCTTCCATCGATCGAGAGGGAGATGGACTGGAACGAGATCGCCATCGTGACGAGGGCGGCTCCCGCCAGGATCCTGGGCCTTCCGGAGAAGGGCCATCTGGGGATCGGGGCGGACGGGGACGTCACAGTCTATGACCTGAACCCGACCGAGGTGGACCCCTCGAAAGATCACAAAAAGGTGAAGGACGCCTTCGCCAAGCCCAAGTACACCATCAAGGCTGGCGAGGTGGTGGTCAGAGACGGCGAGATCACGGCCGTGCCCCAGGGCAGGACCTACTGGGTCGACGCCTCGGTCCAAGAGGAGCATGCGGCAAAGGTCAAAGCGGATCTCATCGAGAAGTTCGCCAAGTACTACAGCATCCAGATGTCCAACTACATGGTCCAGGACGCCTACGTCACCCATCCTCGGGTCGTGAAGGCGGGGGTGATCTAGATGAGAGAGATCAATGTAAAGCCACAACGAGAGTTCCGAATTCCGGTGGAGGCGGAAAGGGTAAGCCCCGACGTCTTCGCACCTCTCACCATAGAGGAGATCGGAAAGCTCGAGGTCTGGGAGGGGAACAGAAAGGCGACCCTCTCCGACATCTTCACAATCTCTGGAGACGAGGGGCCCGCAAAGCCCGAGGAGACGCTGATCAGGCTTGAAGGCGACTTCTCCAGAGTGAAGCGAGTCGGTGAGAAGATGTCCTGCGGCACGATCGCAGCCGATGGCGACCTCGGGATGCACGCCGGAAACGGGATGGCTGGCGGCGAGATCGCGATAAAGGGATCGGCCGGAGACTGGCTCGGCCGGGAGATGCGCGGCGGAAAGATCACCGTCGGAGGCGACGCCGGCGACTACGTCGGATCCGGGTACCGCGGCGAAAGCTGCGGCATGCGCGGAGGCGAGATCCTGATCGAGGGCTCGACCGGGGACTATTTAGGCGAACATCTCTGCGGCGGGACGATCACCGTCCGAGGGAACGCCGGCGACTTTCCTGGGATCGCGAACCGGGGCGGCGTGATCATCATCGGAGGCGACGCCCACCTTCCCGGAGCCGAGATGGCGAGCGGCACCATCACCGTCAAGGGACGGGCACGGATCCTTCCGTCCTACCAGTACCAGGAGACGGTTGAGATCGACGGGCTGAGTCTCAAGAAGTTTTTGGGAGATCTGGTGGATAACGGAAAAGGTGAGCTGTACGCCGCATCAGTCGAGGACGGAGGAGCATGACAGTCAGCTTGATAAGTGAGTACCTCTCTAGGTCGGTACGCAGACCAGGATCATTTTGAGGTGCTTTGAATTGATCGATCGCAGCAAGATTTTAGAAATTTTAGAGGGATACGACCTCAGCGACCCGCTGATCGGCGTGGTCGCCTCCCATTCGGCCCTGGACACCTGTGACGGGGCCATCGAAGAGGGGTTTCGAACCCTCGCGGTATGCCAGAAGGGGAGGGAGAAGACCTATGCCAAGTACTTCAGGACGAACAGGGTGGGCGGCAAGGTCGCAAGTGGCGTCGTGGACGAGGTCCGGATCCTAAACAGGTTCGCAGACCTGATCCGGGGAGAGCAGCAAGACGCCCTGATATCGAAGAACGTCCTCTTCGTTCCGAACCGGTCTTTCACATCCTACTGCGGGATCGACTCGGTGGAGGACGAGTTCGAGGTGCCGCTCCTCGGGAGCAGGAACCTCCTTCGGTCCGAGGAGAGGGGAGAAGAGCAGGACTACTACTGGATCCTCGAGAAGGCGGGCCTTCCCTTCCCCGAGACGGTGGAGGCAGAGGATATCAATGAGCTTGTGATGGTGAAGCTGCCCCATGCCGTCAAGACCCTGGAGCGGGGCTTTTTCACCGCCGCGAGCTACGACGAGTACAGGGAGAAGTCGGACCTGCTTCTCAAGCAGGGGGTCATCGACCAGGACGGCCTGGACCTCGCGAGGATCGAGAGGTACGTCATCGGCCCGGTCTTCAACCTAGACTTCTTCTACTCGCCGATTCTGGATCAGATCGAGCTTCTCGGCATAGACTGGCGGTTCGAGTCCAGCCTCGACGGCCACGTGCGCCTTCCCGCACCCCAGCAGCTCACCCTCAACGAGGCCCAGATCAGCCCAGAGTACACCGTCTGCGGCCATAACTCTGCAACCCTTCGAGAGTCGCTCCTGGACAAGTCCTTCGAGCTTGCAGAAAAGTACGTTGAGGCGACGAAGGAGCACTACAGCCCAGGGATCATAGGTCCCTTCTGTCTTCAGACCTGCGTAGACAAGGACCTGAACTTCTCGATCTACGACGTAGCTCCGAGGATCGGCGGCGGCACCAACGTCCACATGGCCGTCGGCCACCCCTACGGAAACGCCCTCTGGAGGACGAGCATGAGCACCGGCAGAAGGCTGATGCGAGAGGTCAAGATCGCCCTGGAGAAGGACGCCCTGGAGAAGATCGTCACCTGAATTCGACCCCGAGTTCGAACTAGCATGATTGAAATGGAAGTCATCCCGGAAGATTTTCCGAAGAAGATCAGAAAGACCCTGGAGAACCTGCAGCAGGCCGGAGAGGCCCCTGTCATGGCATTTCCGGCCGTTCCTCGAAGGTACCAGGACGAGAAGGCGATGGCCTTCGCGAGGATCGGAGCCTTCGACGAGATGAAGATATCCTCATGGATCGTGGTGACGGAAAAAAACCTGATCTTCGTGCGGTCCGGCCTATTCAGAAACAGGATGGACAGGTTCCCCCTGGAAGGGATCACGGGCATTGAGTACGTCAAGGAGTTTCGGGACAACACACTGAAGATCAGGATCGGGGATGCCGCTGAAGACGTCCGGTTCTATCACGAGGTCGACGGGATCCAGTTTTACAGGTACGTGATGGACGTCGTCGGAAAGAAGAGATGAGGC
>JBFESM010000007.1:0-22607 GCA_041548445.1 Methanothrix sp.
GCGACATCGTGACAGGCTCTGCGACGGTGATCCAGGCGATGGGCGCGGGCCGGAGGGCCGCAAGCTCGATCCACGAGTACCTGACCCAGGACGGAACGAAAAAAAGCGCCAAATCTGAGGCCCAGGGTTGAAAACTCAAATCTTAGGGCTTTTCGTTGCAGAAATATTATATCTGCCTACATGACGTTAAGGCCAGACGAGACAATGCCCAGGAACGATAGCTGGAGCCGTCGGCCAGGGATCGATCGACGCCCTGGTGGGGGGAGTCGGTGGAGGGCTCCTGGGGGCGGGCATCTTCGCCGAGCTTTACCCGGGGCTCGAAGAGAAGGTGCTGAAGAGGGGGGAGTTCGGGGACGCGACGTTTCCCGATATCCTGGGGGTGAACTGCTGGCTGGTGGTGATCCCGGCGGTTTTGATCCTCCTATGGCTGCTATTTTGGATCGAAGGGATGGGGCTTTAACGGCAGGCAATATCGGCCTTCAAAGTGATAGGCCGTTAAAATAGAGCGCAGAAAAAAAAGAAAAGGTTTTCAGTGCAGCAGAACACCTGCTGCACTGTAAGCGAAGTCGACGAAAGCCTGTGGGAAGAGACCGATCCAGAGGACGGCCACCAAGGCCACGATCATGGCCAGGACGTACCCCTTCGGCTCTGCGATCTTCGCGCCCGCGGGCTCTTTCATGTACATGTGCATGATGACCCTCAGGTAATAGTACAGCGACAGAGCGCTGTTGAGGGCGAAGAGCACCGCCAGCCAGACAAGTCCCGATTCGATGGTAGAACCCCAAAGCATGAACTTGCCCACGAACCCCGCCGTTGGGGGAATCCCCGATAGCGAGAACAAGAAGATCAGCATGCAGAACGCGGTTATAGGGGCTCTTCGCCCGAGTCCCGCGTAATGCTCCAGATCGTCCGGGTTCTTCTTGCCCTCGGAAAGGGCCATATATCCAACCACCGCAACGGCGATGAAAGCCCCGGTCTTCATGAAGGCGTGACCGAGGATTAGCATCAGGCCGCTCGCAAGGCCGTTTTGCGCCACTGTGAGATCTAAGACGCCGCCGTTGTTGGCGGCGCCGACCACCACGAAAGCGATGGCGATGTACCCGGCGTAGGCGACGCTGGAGTAAGCCAGCATCCTCTTGACGCTCTTCTGCCAGATGGCCACGACGTTTCCGAGAGTCATGGTTATCGCCACAAGGATGGCGAAGGCCATGTACCACTCAAAGCTGAGGGCTATCAGGGCTATGAAGAGCACCTTGAAGGCCGCCACAAATCCCATCTTCTTGGAGCCTGCCGCAAGGAAGGCCGTAACGATGGTAGGAGAACCCTCGTAGGTGTCCGGAGCCCACATGTGGAAGGGCACAAGAGCCATCTTGAACCCGAAGCCCGCCACAACAAAGAGGAGGGCGACGAGGGTCGCAGGTCCCATGCTCGCTACGGAAGCCGTGGCGATCTCCGCCAGCCTTGTGGTTCCGGTCAGGCCGTAGAGTAGAGAGAACCCGAAGAGCATCATCGCCGATGAGACCGATCCGAAGATGAAGTACTTCATCGCAGCTTCCAGGTTCTTCTTCTCCTTGTCGAAGGCGGCCATGGCGTAGGTGGAAAGGCTAGCAAGCTCAAACCCTATGAAGAGGGTGATGAGATCGATGGAGCTTGCAACCACCATCATGCCCACGGTCGCAAAGAGGAGCAGGACGTAGAACTCGTCCTGAGCTGGACTGTCCTTGTACCTGCTGAGGCCCGCCATCACCACGATCAGAGCGACCGCGACGAATACCAGCTTGAAGAACTGGGAGAGGGCGTCGACCTCCATCGTCCCGTAGAAGAGAGCGCCCTTGGTCATGTCGACGCCCATCACCAGGAAGAGAGAGACCACAAGCCCCGCGAGGCTCAAGTATCCCATCAGGTTCTTGTTCTTCATGAACAGGCCGATCAGGATCATCAGCAGAGCAAGTCCCGTAAGCAACGCCTCTGCACCCAGCAAAGACAGATAATCACCGAATCCTAGTGTCATTTCAGATCACCCCCGTCTGAGCCATGGCGATAAACGGATCAACCAGCGGCTTTGCCGCAACGCCCATGATGTCGGTGATCGTTCCGGGCTGCACCCCGAAGTAGATTATGAGCAGTATCAGTATGCTCATCGAGAGTAGCTCGTAGGAATGTGGATCTTTGAGATCCAGGTACTTCTTCAGGATCGGTCCGAACATGACCTTCTGCATCGCCCACAGGTGGTAGCCTGCAGTCACAACGATTCCACCGAAGACCACTATCAGGACGTATACGGGCAGGTTCTGGTAAGATCCGACCAGGACCGAGAGCTCGGCCACAAAGCCGCACATCCCGGGCAGACCCAAGGATGCCATGAACCCTGCCAGCATCAGCACTGCGAACTTAGGCATCCTGTCAGCCAGTCCGCCAAGCTCGGCGATGATCCTCGTTCCAGCAGTGTGCTGGATCGTTCCCGCGCTCATGAAGAGAACGCAGGTGATGAGCCCGTGGCTGAACTGCTGGAACATCGCTCCCTGGACCGAGAGGACGCTGAGAGCTCCAGCTCCAAGAAGGACGAAACCCATGTGGCTCACACTGGAGTAGGCGACCATCTTCTTGAGGTCCTTTTGGGACAGCGCCAAAAAGCCGCCGTATACGATGCTCACAACGCCTATTATCGCCATCAGGGTGATGTAGTTGGCTGAGACGTTCGGCAGCATCGGCATTACCACCCTGAAGAGGCCGTAACCGCCCATCTTCAGGAGGAGGGCTGCCAGGAGCACGCTGCCCGCGGTCGGCGCCTCGACGTGAGCGTCGGGAAGCCAGGTGTGGAAAGGCACCGCAGGCATCTTCACCAGGAACCCGAAGAGGAGCCCGAAGAAGATCACGTTCAAGAGCATCGGCGAGAATATCGTCGAGTCTCCGGTCGCCTGGAGGAGGGTCAGCATGTCGAAGGTTCTCGCACCCTCAGGCGTCCTGTAGCTGAAGTAGAGCGCGAATATCGACAGCAACATTATCAGACTTGCCACGTGAGTGTAGATGAAGAACTTGATCGCAGCATAGTCCTTCCTCGGCCCGCCCCATATTCCTATCAGGAAGAACATGGGTATGAGCACGATCTCCCAGAAGATGTAGAACAGGAAGAAGTCGAGCGCTGTGAAGACGCCGAGAACTCCAACCTCGTTCAGGAGTAGGAGGGCGAAGAACTGGTTTGACTTCTTGGTCTCGCCCCAGGAGTATACCACCACAAGGACGCTCACGATCGTTGAGAGCAGTATCAGGGGCAACCCTATGCCGTCAACGCCGACGGTGTACTTGACGCCGATGGCGGGAACCCAATCGTAACTCTCGACGAACTGCATCGCATTCGAGGCCTTGTCGAACTCCTGGAACATCTGTAGCGATATCGCCAGGGGGACGAGCGACCCTATCAGGGCCACGTACTTCGCTGCCTTCCCGTTGAGGAAGGCGAATACCGCTGCTAAGAGTGGTATGGCGATCATCAATGATATGGCGTTGTCAATCATATCGCCACCCCCATCGACGCCAGTTGAATCAGTATCAGCAGGACTGCAAGTCCGAGAACTATAGCGGTGATGTAGTTCTGTATCACTCCGGTCTGGACCTTACGCAACGTTCCGCCGAATCCCACCAAAATGGCGCTTATCTTGTTCACTGTACCGTCTATGATCTTGAGATCTATCATGTTCGAGACTAGAGCTATCCCGTAGACCACCTTCTCTGCAAACCAGAGGGTGTAGATCTCGTTCTGGTAGTACCTCTTGAGCAGGATGTGCCGCAGAGGATCTCTCTCCGATGTGATCATGCCCGGGTCGAACCTCTTCCACCGCGAGTAGAATAGAGCCGCGATGATTATGCCGCCGACGCCGATTATTATCGGCAGGATCTTGATGATGAAGGGCTCGTGGACGGCGTGTGCGCCGTGCTCGACGTGATGGCCTCCGATCACCGCCAGCTCCTCGAAGTCGACTCCGTAATGCTCGAAGTTGTTGCCGACGTAATCGTAGAAGTTCTCCTGCGAGGGCATCCCCATGAAGAGTGCGAAGATCGCCAAAACCACCAAGGGACCCAGCATGATCCAGGGCGACTCGTGCTTCTTGTAATCGCTCCTCGCCTCACCATCGAACGTCAGGAACCAGAGCCTGAAAGTGTATATGGCGGTGAGAAGTGCCGCAACAACTGCGAATACGTAGGGAAGCCAGCCCATTCCGAGAGCACCGTGCTCGAAAGCTGTGACGATGATCTCGTCCTTGCTGAAGAATCCCGTGGTCAGGGGGAACCCGGCCAGTGTGAGGGACCCTGCGAGCATCGTAAGGCCGGTCCACTTCATCGACTTCAGAACGCCACCCATCTCCCTCATGTCATTGGTGCCGACGGCGTGAATCACGCTTCCGGCACAGAGGAAGAGGAGAGCCTTGAAGAAGGAGTGGCCGATCAGATGGAACATCGAAACGCCGACTGCACTTGCGCCGACGGCAGCTCCGACACCGAGGCCAGCCATCATGTATCCGAGCTGGCTGACTGTCGAATAAGCGAGGACCCTCTTGATGTCGAACATCACAAGGCCCATCGTCGCTGCGAAGAGTGCTGTGAAACCGCCAACGTACGCGACCACCATCAGAGCGTTGGGTGCCGCATAGAAGAGCGGGAACATCCTCGCAACCAGGTAGACGCCCGCGGTAACCATGGTGGCGGCGTGTATCATCGCCGAGACCGTGGTCGGACCCTCCATGGCGTCAGGAAGCCAGACGTGCAGCGGGAACTGACCAGACTTGCCGACAGCTCCTCCGAACAAGAGTACTGCAATCCAGGTGAGCTGATCCGGTGGGATCAGTGTCAGGCTGTCGTAGATCGTCTGGAACTGGAGCAGGTACGCCCCTTCCGGCAGGACCAGGTTCAGCTTCACCATGTTGGTGTAGAGCAGAATTATTCCTGCGAGGAACATGACGTCTCCAACCCTCGTCACCAGGAACGCCTTCTTGGCGGCGGAGGCCGCGGAGGGCTTTCTGTACCAGAACCCGATTAAGAGGTATGAACAAAGACCTACAAGCTCCCAGAATATGAAGAGCTGAAGCAGGTTGTCGGAGAAGACGAGGCCCAGCATCGCCGCAGTGAAGAGGCCTGCCTCGGCAAAGTACCTGGCCATTCCGGGGTCGCCTTCCATGTACCCAAGAGCATAGGTGTGGATCATGGTACAGACAAAGGTGACCATCAGGAGCATCACTATAGCCAGCGGGTCTATCAGGATCCCAGCGTTGAAGCTTGCGAACCAATGCATCGATTGGTGCACAATCTCATTGTTGGGGTATATCTCCCTGAATATCCCGAAGGATAGTATGAACCCTGCGAAGGTCGCCAGAACTGTAAAGAACCCGCCTCCCTTTGGCAGATGCCAACCCAGGAAGATCGTAAGCACGAAGGCCAGTATCGGCAAGCCTACGATCAGATAGGCGTAATCTTGGTACATCCCTTTACCACCTCAGTGCGTTGATGTTGTCCAGTTCTATGGTTCCATACAGCCTGTACAGCACGATCAGTATGGCGAATCCAACACCGGCCTCAGCAGCGGCCAGGGCGATGGAGAACAGGGCGAAGACCTGGCCGTTCATGTTGGGCAGGTATGCCGAGAAGGCCACCAGATTAATGTTTGCGCTGTTCAGCAGGATCTCCACGCACATCATAAGCTTGATACCGTTCCGCTGCGTCAAAAGGCCGTAAAGGCCGATGGTGAACATCGTGGACGCCAGCAGCACGTAGAGCACTAGTGGGATCATCTGTTTTCCTCCCTCCACGCCGTCATCTGGGCAACTCCTTTCTTGCGACGTATATCGCTCCGATCAGGGCTGCCAGAAGCACCAGGGAGAGCACCTCGAAGGGGAAGAGATAGATTGTGAAGATTTCAACACCGATCTCCCCTATTCCGCTCTCCGGGGTCCTGGCCCCCTCTCTCGGCTCGAAACTGTACGAACCATTCTCCTCGCCGCCCCATGGTGTCGCTGCGAGGAATACGATCAGCGTAGCCAGAAAGACCAGCGTTAAAATCGCTGTTTTTACCTTAACCATGGGACTCCTCCTCCTCCATCAACGTCCTCTTCGTGAGCATTACTGCGAAGAGTATCAGCACTCCAACCGCCCCGATGTACACCAGAACCTGGGCCACCCCGACAAAGGTGGCGTTCAGGAATACGTATAATACAGCCACTGCGGCAAAGCTCCCTAGGAGATACAGAGCGCTGTGGACTATATTTCTGGAGTAGACGGTGAGGATTGAGAGGCCGAGGATTATCACTGCGAACAAGGAGAACGCTCCAAGCTCTATCAGGAACCTTATGTCGTAAAACTGAGTCAGATCTATCATCCGGTCTCAACCTCCGATAGTTATTCTGCCTTCTTCTTGGCAGCTTTCTCGCCGGAACCCTTCTCTCCTTCTTCTGCGGCCTTCGCTTTGGCTGCTGCTTTCGCCTTCTTGGCCTTTGCAGCCTCTGCGGCCTTCCTCTTCTTCTCCTCTGCGGCCTTTCTCGCCTCTTCGGCAAGCTCAGCCAGCTCCTGGTCGTTGTACTTGCCGACGGCGATCTTCTCGGGACTGTATACTAGATCGTCCCTTTCCCATCCTGCAATCTCGAAGACCTTCGACATCGTCAGACAGTTCGCCGGGCAGTCGTCGACACAGAGGCCACAGAACATGCACCTGCCATAATCGATCTGAGGATACTGTTGCTTCTTGTTTTTGAGCGGGTTTCCGCGCTTGTAGGGTACCAGTTCGATGCAGTCGTTGGGGCAGATCCTGGCACAGGCACCACAACCGATGCACTTCCTGATATCCAGAACGTGAACGCCCCTCTCCGCATCGGGAAGATCCATTATCTTCTCTGGATAGAGGCGAGTGACCTCTACGCCACTCACTGAGCGCTTGAGGGTCATTTTGAGGTTCTTAAGCACCATTGATTCATCACCTCATGCGAAGTACAGGCCTACAGCTACGGCCCACGCCAAATTGACCATCGATAGCGGCAGCATTACCTTCCATCCGAGGTCGGTGACCTGATCGATCCTGAACCTGAGCAGGGATACCCTGATCCATATCAACGCTACAAGCACTATCAGCAGTTTCATGAAGAACCAGATCATCGGCGATATGAAAGATATCACCGGAATGACCGGACCGTTCCAGCCGCCGAGATAGAGAAGCACCAGCAAGACAGCGCCCAGAAGCATGCTGTTGTACTCCTGGAAGTATAGCAGACCGAATCTGATTCCGCTGTACTCTGTGTTGTAGCCGGCTATGATCTCCTCCTCGGCCTCGGTCTGATCGAAAGGCATCCTCCCAAGATCGGTGATGAGAGCGATAGTGAATATCACGAAACCGAGCGGCTGGGCGACGGCGAACCAGATATCTTGAGCCTGGACGATCTCCACCAGGTTCAGGCTGTGAGCCATTATGGCGACGCTGATCACGCAGACTCCCATCGGAACCTCGTAAGAGATCATCCTGGCGATGCCCCTGAAGGCTCCGAGCATCGAGTACTTGTTGTTCGAAGACCAGCCGGCCATAAATGCGGATATCGCCATCAGGCTGAGGGCAGCTTCCACATAGAATGCGCTGATGTCCATATTGGCCACCACCAGCGGGATCTCTTTTCCGTCTATGATAACGGCTCCGAAGGGGATCGCTCCTGCCACCAGCATGGTGGTCGCGCTCGCAACGATCGGGGCCCAGACGTAGACAGGCTTGTCCGCGCCTCTCGGGATGATGTCCTCCTTGGTGAATAGCTTGATGGCGTCAGCGCCCAGCTGGAGAATTCCCCATCGGCCACCGACCCTGTTGGGACCGTACCTGGCCTGAAGGTCGCCCATCACTTTCCTCTCGAGCCAGACGACGGCCATCGCGCCCACGTTGATGACAGAGGCAAGGATGGCAGCTCCGACCAGCCCGATTATAAATGCGTATAACTTGGGCTCCTGGGCTGCAAATTCAGTGATCGCAGATAATACCAAATTCATTCCCTCCTACCTGTCCACCTCGCTGGTGCAAGCGTCCATGCTGCCCGCGATGGCGACGACGTCGGCTATGTAGGTACCCTCAAGCAACGGGGGAAGGGCCTGGAAGTAGGCGTAGACAGGTCCTCTCGCCTTCACCTTGACTGGCTTATCGGACCCGTCGCTCACCACGAAGAAGCCCATCTCTCCTCGGTGGTCTTCTACGCGGTAGTAGGCCTCACCCGGATCCGGCTTGATCCTCTTGGGGACGTTCTCCGCCATTATGGGGCCGCTTGGGATCTGGTCCAGGCACTGCTCTATGATGTAGCAGCTCTCGATTATCTCGTCGAGCCTCACCTCGATCCTCGCCTTGGAGTCACCCTCCTTCCTGGTGATCACGTCGAAGTCCATCTCCTTGTAGAGGAGGTACGGATCTTCCCGCCTCATGTCGTAAGGAGTATCTGACGCCCTCAGGGGCGGACCTGAGACGCCCAGCCTTCTCGCCTCCGACTGTGACAAGACTCCGATCCCCTCCATCCTCTTCTTGTAGATGCTGTCGGAGAGGAAGAGCTCCTTGTACTCCTCGGTCTTTTGCCTGACCTTCTTGAGGACGTCCAGAGTCATATCTTTGAACCCGTCAGGAAGGTCGTTTCGAACTCCGCCGAAACGGACGAAGCTGTGGTTGATCCTAGCTCCCGTCACGCTCTCTATGCAGGTGAGAACGTCCTCTCGGTCGATGATCATGTACAGGAACGGGCAGAACACGGCGCTCCCGATGAGGGTCAAAAACTCGCCGGTACCGAGAAGATGGCTCTGAATCCTGGACAGCTCCTGCAGGATCATACGGATGTACTGGGCCCTCTCTGGGGCCTCAATTCCAAGAAGCCTCTCAACAGAACCACAGTAGGCCTCGTTGTTGGTGAGCGCGGCCATGTAACAGAGCCTGTCGGTTATGGGTATGCCCTGCACGTAGGTTCTGTTCTCCATTATCTTCTCGATCCCTTTGTGGATGTAGCCGACGTCCAGGAAGGCCTTCTTCACCCTCTCCCCATCCACCAGGAGGTCCAGGAGAAAAGGTCCGGGCACGACTGCGTGCTGGGGCCCCAGGTGGAGGATCATCTCAGACTCCTCCTTTATCTCCATCTCCTCCCTCTCCCGCAGGGATGGATACTTCGGCCTCTCGACTGGGACTGTCCCAGCCTCGATCTCGGCCTCGGTGGGAGGGATGCTGTACTCTGTATAGCCCTCTGGGTTGATCCTCTCCATGGCCCTCTCGGCGGTTGTGTAGTCGGGGTAGCCCTTGTAGTCCTTTCTCCAGGGCCAGACCCCCATCAACTCGTCCGAAAGCAGAAGGGGATACAGCTCAGGATGGTCTTCGAAGTTGATCCCCAGCATCTCCCAGATCTCGCGCTCGTACCAGTTGGCGTTCCAGTAAAGGCCTGTCAGGGACTTGACCGATGGATTGTCCCTGGGGGTCTTCACCTTCAGGAGCGCAACCACCTGATGTGCGCCGTGGCTTGCGAGCAGCTCTGTGACCTCGAAGAGGCCTTCATCGATTCTGTCCACGCCCGCAGCGCCGGAGTAGTGGTCGAAGTTGTGATTATCCCTCAAATACTTACAGACGTCCACGATCCTGTCCGGCTTGATCGTGGCCCAGAGTTGACGCTCGGGATCAACCTTTGCATCCTCGATCGCTCCCGGAAAGGCCGACTGCAGGGCGCTCAAGACATCATTTGCAGTTGTCAACGATGAACTCCTCCTCTAATAGCCTCTCTTGTCCTCACGCTGCTTGATCTTCTCCTGAAGCTGCCTGAAACCCTCGATGAACTTCTCAGGCCTGGGCGGACAGCCCGGGACGTAGACGTCTATTGGGAAGAACCTGCTGGTATCATTTATGATGTTGTAGGAGTCGTAGAAGGGTCCGCCAGAGATTGCGCACTCGCCTATCGCCATGACCCACTTTGGCTCCGGTATCTGTTCCCAGAGGTTCTTGATCGCCGGCAGATACTTTCTGGTTATGTAGCCGCTGATGATCATGACGTCGACCTGCCTTGGAGTGGCACGGGGAAAGATCCCGAACCGGTCGCAGTCGTAGGGGGGACATCCAAAGACGAGCATCTCGACACCGCAGCATCCCATCGGCTGCATCAGGAACCAAAGGGAGTTCTTCCTGCCCCAGTTGAGGACGTTCTTGATGGGGCCCATCTCGATGATCTCGTGAATCTTCTCCGTGGTGGTAAACCAGACATCTGTAAGGGGCTTGCCCCAGATCGTCCACTTCTCCAATTCCTCATCAACCACAACAGGCAGAGGTATGACATCGCTTATACCCAACGCAACGCCTCCTTCTTAATGGCATAAAGCAACCCGATCAACAGCACGACGATGAAAATCAGCATGTCAATGACCGCTATGTTCACTCCTCCCAAGGTGGGGATTACATCGGAAGCGTAGATGTAAATCCACGGATAGAGGAAGAGAACCTCAACGTCGAAGATCACGAAGACGATGGCGAAGAGGTAATACTGGACGTTATACTGTATTATAGCGTCCCGCACCGGCCTCAGACCGCCTTCATAGGTTGAACCTTTCTGAAAAGTTGGTTTCAGAGGAGATATGATCTTCACGGCAGCCAGCGCGCCAATAGGCACAATAGCACCTATTATTAGAAACATAATAAGTGGGATATAATAGTCCACTGCCACCATTTCGCCGCTCATTTTTTACCTCCGTTAGCCGTAAGAGCTAAACACAAGGTACTGATATAAAAGGTTTATGAGAAAATCGACTAGCATCACGACCGCTAAGCGGTGATGTCGTCGGTCTCAAAACGCGTCAAATTGGGATAATTCGGGTGAGTTTAGGTGGATTATATACGCCAGATCGAGATTGAGCCGGGAATGGGCGCAGACCAGCTGGTGAGGATGATGGAGAACTGTGGCTTCGGGGCGAGAAGGCTGGCAGAGGCCGTGAACATCTACACCGAGATGCTGGAGGGCGATTACGCCAAGTTCTTCACCCTGGCTGGCGCGATGGTGCCCGCGGGCATGAGAAATATAATATCGGGCCTCATCAGAGACGGCAAAATAGACGTCCTCGTGTCGACCGGGGCCAATCTGGTCCACGACATAATCGAGAGCTTCAGCCATCACATCCTCGGAGACTCTGAGGCTCCCGACGCCTGCCTCAGGGAAGAGGGCGTGAGCAGGATATACGACGTCTACGTCGGTGACGACGACTTCATCCGGTTTGAAGAGCTTCTCCAGGAGATCCTTCCCCAGAGGTCTGACCCGATGACGGGAACCGAATTTCTGAGGCTTATCGGATCCAAGATCGATGACGAAAAGTCGATTCTCAGGTCTGCCTCCGACTGCGGGGTGCCGATCTTCTGTCCGGCCCTCTCCGACTCGATGATAGGGCTGCAGGCCTGGCTGTACAAGCAGACCCGTAAGCTTTCCGTCGACTCCTTCAGCGACGTTGGAGAGCTCGTGGACATCTGCTACGGATCAGAACGGGCTGGGATCGTGATGATCGGGGGAGGAGTTCCCAAAAACTTCGCCCTCCAGTCGATGCTCGTCACGCCCAAGAGCTTCGATCTTGCCATCCAGCTCACAACAGACCGGCCCGAGCCCGGGGGCCTATCGGGAGCAACGCTCTCGGAGGCCGTATCCTGGGGCAAGATCGCACCTGAGGCGAGAAGGGTTACCGTCTATGGCGATGCCACCATAAACTTCCCTCTGATGGTGGCATCGACTCTGACCCGGCTCCAGAGAAGGGGCTGATCGGCGGTTTCATTCGGCATAGGATGTGGTAACATTCAGAGTACGGGAAAGATTCTAGACGTGGTGGTGGGGATCAGCGGCGCTTCGGGGGTCTGCTACGGCATCAGGCTTCTGGAGATACTCACTGAGATGGGGTGCACGACCCATCTCGTGATGACGGAGGCTGCCCGGAAGATAATCGAGATCGAGACCGAGGAGAGCCCTCTCGATGTGGAGATGATGGCAGACCGAGTCTATTCCGCCCGGGACTTCACGGCTTCAATCGCCAGCGGGTCCAACATATTCGACGTCATGGTGGTGGCCCCCTGCAGCATGAGAACGCTGGCAGGGATTGCGAACGGGGTATCCGACACCCTCATCACCAGGGCGGCGGACGTATGTTTAAAAGAGAGGCGCAAGCTGGTTTTGGTGACCCGGGAGTCGCCCCTCAGCCTGATTCACCTGAAGAACATGGTCGCCGCCACCGAGGCTGGAGCGATCATACTTCCGCCATGTCCCGGTTTTTACTCGAAGCCCGAGAGCATCGAGGAGATGGTGGACGTGGTGGTGGGCAGGGTCTTGGACCTGCTCGGGGTCGAGCACGACCTTTACAAGAGGTGGAGGACTCCACTGAGCGGAAATGCTTATAACGACGAAAATCAGATTGAAAAGAGGTGACTTAGATGAAATGTCAAATCTGTGCTGTTGACAAAGAGACATTGCCCGTAAAAGCCAAGCAAGCTACCATACATGGTCTTAAGGACACAGTTTTTCACGTCTGTCAGGAATGTCTTGAGGCCGCTCACAAGTCTTACTCTGACAAGGAATTTCTTCTGAAGAAGGGAGGAGAAGGATAGGGGTCGTCTCATCAAGCCCGAATATCTGGATCGGGTTATTGAGGGAGACTTTCCTATATCCGGAGACCAACGCAGGCTTGGAAGATGTATGTAATCGACGTTTATGATCAATGATGGCGGTCTCTGACGGGACGGTCTCGGATAAACTTAAATTCGGGATGGTTCGTAGTTCGTTCACAACAACAACATGAGGCGAGATAATTTGACACCATTTATTGAGATCCGGGACTTGACGGTGCGGTTTGGCGAAGTTGAGGCGCTGCGTAATGTCAATTTGGAGATCATGGAGGGTGAGTCTCTCGGCATCCTGGGAAGAAGCGGGTCAGGCAAGAGCGTCCTCCTGCACGTCCTCCGAGGCGTGGAGCCCTTCGAGAAGATCAGCGGCAACGTGATATACCACGTCGCAAGATGCGCCAAGTGCAACCATGTCGAGCCCCCGAGCAAGGTGGGGGAGAAGTGCAAGTGCGGTGGGACTCTGGAGGCCTTTGAGGCCGATTTCGTCTCTCTGGGGATAAACGATCCAAAGAGGCGTGACATCTCTCGCAGGATCGCCATCATGCTTCAGAGGACCTTTGCTCTATACGGTGACGAGAGAGTGATCGTCAACGTAATGCGCGCTGTCGAAGAGGCGAGCGGCGGATCCATAAGCGTCAACCGTGCCGCAGACCTCCTGGACGAGGTTAACATGTCCCACAGGATGATGCACGTCGCTAGAGAGCTTTCCGGCGGCGAGAAGCAGCGTGTGGTTCTCGCACGTCAGCTCGCCAAGTCGCCGATGATGCTCCTCGCAGACGAGCCCTCCGGGACGCTGGACCCGAAGACCGCGGACCTGGTTCACGAGAGCATAAGGCGGGCGGTCGGCGACTTCAACATGACGATGATCATCACCAGCCACTGGCCGGACGTCATGGTGGAGCTGACGAACCGCGCCGTCCTCCTCGATCACGGTGAGATTGTATCTCAGGGCAAACCCTCGGATATCGCCGCCGAGTTCGTCTCGATGGCCGGGAAGATGGACGAGCGGAAGAAGGCTGATGTGGGCGCTCCCATCATCCGATGCAGAGATCTCGCCAAGCGCTACATCAGCATAGATCGCGGCGTAGTCAGGGCTGTGGACGAAGTCAACCTCGAAGTATACGAGGGCGAGATCTTCGGCCTCGTGGGGACGAGCGGCGCCGGCAAGACCACCCTCTCCAAGATGCTTAACGGGATCATCGCACCGACCAGCGGCGGGATCTGGTGCAGGGTGGGCGACGATTGGGTGGACATGACCGTCCTCGGCGCAGACCAGAAGGGCAGGGCCACAAAATACATGGGCATGCTCCACCAGGAGTACACCCTTTATCCCTACCGCGGCGTCATCGACAACCTCACCGAGTCGATAGGGCTTGCGCTCCCCTTCGAGCTGGCCGAGAGAAAGGCGATCCACACCTTAACCACCGTCGGCTTCACGGAGGAAGAGGCCGAGAAGGTCCTCTCCAAGAACCCCAACGAGCTGAGCGAGGGCGAACGGCACAGGGTTGCCATGGCCCAGGTCCTGATCAAAGAGCCGAGGATAGTGGTCCTGGACGAGCCCACGGGAACGATGGACCTCATCACCAAGATAGACGTCTCCAAATCCGTTTTGAACGCCAGAGAGGAGCTTGGCGAGACATTCCTGATCGTCAGCCACGACATGGACTTCGTCAAGAACGTATGCGATCGGGCGGCGTTGATGCGAAACGGCAAGATCATCCACGTGGGAACGCCCGATGGGGTTCTCTCTCTGATGACCAAAGAGGAAGAAGAGGAGATGTTGGGGAGTTAACTTGAAAGTCTTTGTGGATGGAGCAGAGATCTCCCTCGACGAGGGTTCAACCCTGAAAGACGCCCTCGATGCGGGCGGAATCGCGCCCCAGGAAGACGCCATAATCGGGATAGTCAAAGGCCGGGAGGAGGAGGCGAAAGAGACCAACTCTTACTGGCTCAACACCACCAAGGGCAAGCTTAGGATAGAGCTTCTTGATACTGGGATTCAGGATGCTTGGCACGAGGCCGTCGGCCAGATCTCCGGCCTCAAGGCACGGTGGAGCGACGGTGCCGCCGTCGCCTTCGGGCCGGTTTCAACGAAGATAGCTCCCACCAGAAAAGAGCACGAGTACGACCGGTGGGAGGTGGTGCTGGGCGCCAGCGGCTTTGAGGCCGATAAGGCACAGATAGTCTTCGCGAGGAAGAGGCATTCTGCAGCTTACGGCGCGCCCGCCGAGAACCGAGGCGTCTTTGCATCCGTGGTGGGAGGAAAAGACCTTCTCGCAAGGCTTGAGATGGGCGATCTGATACTGGACGCCGAGCCGATCGTGGAGTGGGCAGCCCTCTCAGACAAGCTGGCGACCCAGGACCTCCACCTTCCTCTCGTTGACGGGATGGAGATCTACACCAAAATAGAGGTGGACCTGACCGATGACGCTCCCGATGGAGCCGAGTTCTTTTTGGCGGCGACGAGGGACGGCGTCTTTGCAGTCGATGGTCTCTCCAGCTCCTACGCCTCATCCGACGTCCTTTTGGGCGAGCGGATCGAGTTTGAGAACCGCGAGCCCAGAGCCGAGGGCGCCGTCACCATCCGGACCAGCGGAAGAGGTCTTGGAAGGATATTCATCTACAAGGCGGATCGCACGTCCATCCCCGGCCATTCCGTGGTGGGAACGGTCACCTCCGGCATGGACCTCGTAAAGCTCGCCGAGCCAGGCCAGAAGCTGGCCGCGAAGGTCAGGCCCGAGAGGATCATGCTGATGGGCTTTTCTCTCAAAGAGGCCGAGAAGATCGCCGAGGATCGAGGCATCGGTTTTGAGATCGAGGGCCACACCGGCGACGACGCCGTGGTGGTGGAGCAGGTGCCCGTCACCACCATGCAGATCATCAAAGAGGGAAGGGTCAAGGTCACATCGATTCCTGCTGACCGGATGGTGACGATCGAGCTTTATGACGACCTGGCCCCCAAATCCCTCGACTACTTCAGGCACGTGGTGGGCCTGAAAGAGAAGCCTGTAGGTCCCCTGCCTGTCTACTTCGTCTACGAGAACACCGTCCTCTTCAAGCCGGCGATCTCGGCCACCAGCTACAAGGAGATCCTCCCCGAGAATAAGCCGACAGAAGTCGTCAGGGCCGGAGAGATCGGCGTCACCAACCAGGCCGCAAAGAACGCAGGCCTCGTGGGCGTGAAGCTGGTGGACGACCCCAAGTACGGCCCCTCAGGAGAGAAGTTTTTGGCGACGAACATCGTGGGTCGCATCCTCGACCTGGAGAAGCTCCGGGACGTCAAGGAGGAGGAGACCGTTTACGTTCTGGAGGTGCGATAGGTGAAGTCTACCAAGTACGTGGTTACGTCTCAGGACTCTGACGTCCTCCCCTCCGATATCGCCCTGAAGATTTACGAGCTTGGACGCGAGATCAACGTCAAGGAGACCTGTTTTGGTGTCATCATAGACGGCGAAGAAGAGGACATCAACGCGACGGTCGAGGAGATCAGGGCGATGGACAATAGCAACATCTTCATCAAAGATCGGGGCTTTTCGCCCGGCGATCCCAGAAGGTGTCGTGGCCACCGTGGCGGAGGAGCCAGGCCCGGCTTTTACATGATGCAACACGAGTCCGAGATCCTCCCCCTGATATCCCGGGCCCTCACCTCCGAGGCGAGGGGCGAAGAGGCTTCTCCCGAGATCGAGACCAGGAAGCGGCCGAGCTTGGAGGAGCTGGAAGTTATGATAAAAGAAGAGTTTTCCTGAGGTTGGTTCATGGTTAAAGTCATGGTATACCCTCCCACCAGCATGATCCTGGCAGATCTCGTCGAGAGGACCGGTCACGAGGCGCTTGTGGTATCAAAAGAGGTCAGAAAGAAGGTCAACACCCCCGGTCTCGACTCGCCTCCACTCAACATGACCCCGGAGGATCCGAAGAAGGGGCTGAAGTACGCCGCCGTTGACGTTCCCTCAGGAGTCAGGGGCAGGATGTCCCTCCTCGGGCCGATGATCGAAGAGGCGGAAGCTGCCATCGTCATAAGAAACGACGACTGCACCCTGGGGTGCACCGGCTGTGCCAGGACCAACGAACTGACCCGCTTTCTCCTAAAGACGAAACGAATCCCCCTTCTCGAGCTGGACTATCCCGAGGACGAGTTTCAGGCAAAAAAGTTCGTCCACAAAATACACGAGTTTCTGGAGGAGTTGAATTGATCAGGATAGCCCAGATCTCCTGCGGATCCGAGTACAGCGGCGTTCAGGGCGAGCTGGAGAAGGCCGCCGAGATGGTGGGCGCGGAGCTTGTCTTTCCCGAGGTCTCCCTGGAAGACGTCCGGAACGTGGAGGAGAGGTTCGGGATCAAGGTAGCCAGCGGCGACCTGAACCTCGCCATGGCGAGAGCGACGAGGATCGTGGAGAACCCGGACCTTGCAGACGCCGTCTTCGTTGCGACCTGTTTTCGGTGCGCAGAAGGCGCCATAGTTCGAAGCGAGATTCGAAAGTACATCCACGAGAACTCCAGGATCCCGGTCCTCAGCTACTCCTTCACCGAGAGGACGACGGCCGAAACCCTTCTCACACGGATGGAGGCCCTCGTCACGACGGCCAAGTTCAAGGGGCTCCTGGCCCGGGAGAGGCAGACCGGCCTCACCGCCGGGATCGATTCGGGCTCGACGACCACGAAATCCGTGGTGATGCGGGACAACGAGGTCATAGGGACCGGCTGGGTTCCCACCACCGAGGTCATCAAGAGCGCCGAGGCTGCCTACAACGCCGCCCTCGAATCGGCCGGCGTCAAGAAAGAGGAGATCCAGGGGCTAGGGACGACCGGATACGGTCGCCACCTGGTTGGCAAACACTTCGGGGCCAAGCTGATCCAGGAAGAGATCACCGTCAACTCCAAGGGGGCGGTCTTTTTGGCGGACGCCCAGAAGGGCGAAGCCACGGTGATCGATATCGGCGGTATGGACAACAAGGCGATATCGGTCCAGGACGGAATCCCAGGCACCTTCACCATGGGCGGGATCTGCGCCGGGGCCTCCGGGAGGTTCCTGGAGCTGACGGCCAGGCGTCTTGGAGTCGAGATAACGGAGCTTGGAAAGCTCGCCATGAAGGGGGACTATCAGCAGGTGCCGATGAACAGCTACTGCATCGTCTTCGGAACCCAGAGCCTGGTGAACAGCCTCTCGGCGGGAAGCAAGCCCGAGGACGTGGCGATGGCCGCCTGTCACAGCGTCGCAGAGCAGGTCTTCGAGCAGCAGCTCCAGGAGGTCGAGGTGAAGGAGCCGGTGATCATGGTGGGAGGGACCGCCCTGATCGAAGGCCTCCCACGAGCCATGGAGCAGCTTCTGGGCCTCAAGGTTATGGTTCCCGATTACGCCCAGTACATCGGATGCGTTGGAGCGAGCCTGCTGGTCTCGGGCCTCGTGGAGGATTGAGATGGAGATGGACCCCCTCGAGGTCTTCGAGGTCGAGATGCCCGGCGAGGATTACGGGGCCAAGAAGTACAGGGAGATCATCATGGACATCCTCCAGGACCTGGGACTCATCAGGTCGATAGGCAGGCTCTACGTCTACGTCGACATAAAGACGCCTTACTTTGCGGTCTATGGGATGATCCGGGGAAAGCAGCCGCCCCTCAAGGTCGGTGACGTAGGCGATCTGGTGGAGGCTGAAGGCGGGTATCAGATCACCGTGGAAGACGAGGATCACATGGCAAACCTCATCCAGGTCCTCTGGGCAACCTACGGTCGGGAGAATGTGGAGCAGCCCGACAGGAACGTCCTCGTGGTCCTCTCGGACGAGTCTCCCGAAGGTCTTGTGGTGGCGGATCTTGAGGCCGAGTTCAAGCTAGACCTTATGGACGCCCTCGTCCGGATAGCTCCGGAGGGTTTCAGGAACCGCAGGAGCGAGATGGGCAAAGACAACTTCTTCTTTTTGGCCGCAGAGGAGACGATAAAGCCCGAGATGGTCGCCGAAGCGAAAGAGAAATTCGGGGGTATGAGAGATGCTTGATCCTGTGATGTTCACCGGTGGCGTCTACAAGCACGACCTGGTCACAGAGCTGATCGAGGACCTCGGTGGGTACCTTCTCCAAAAGAACGTCACCCAGAGCGAGATCATACTCCTGATGCTCGTACCCCACGATGACATGCCGGTTTTGGAGGCTTTGAGCAAAGAGCTTCGAGGCAAGCTCGAAAGGGCCCCTCTTGCGGGAACGGAGATCGCCGTCGTCACCCCGACCCTTGCGATCCATCACCTGCCTCACCCCGCCTGCGACGTCGCCGAGTACCTCAGGAGGCACGGGGCCAAGAGCAACATGATAGGGATGGGCAGAGGCGTCGCAAGGGAGATCGCCCAGATGGACGAGTACGAGACCGCTCTCATCAACGAGCACGACGCCGTAGTCTTCACATTCGGCAACTTCGTCGACTGCATCCTCAAGAAGGAGCATCTCTACAGGAACCTGTCCGTACCGGTGATCGTCACCGGCGGCCCCGAGATGGAAAAGGAGGAACTGCCCTACGCCTTCGAGTACGTCCCCAACGTCGGCCGGATCGCTCATCGGTCCCGGAAGGCGACGGAGATCGGTAGCCTCGACAACATCGTGGCGGCCACGGGCAGAGCCCTTGACAGCGTCCGCGCCTCGATCTCAAAGGACCCTCTGACCACCACACCGCCGAGGGTGATGGAGGTTGTGAGGGAACAGGTGCCGGACATTATGCAATCTCACTCACCGCTGCCGATAGCTCTGAACCTGAACGGCCTGAGGATAAAGCTTCCTTTTGAGGAGTACCACGAGGCCGTGGCGGGGGTGAAGTTCGACGAGGGCGTGACCCTGGGGGAGATCGCTAAAGTTGTGCCCTCCAGGATGAAGAACTATATACTCGTTCGGATATTGCCCATGTCAGAAACCGGCTTCGTGGTCTAGGTGAGCGAAAATGAGTTTTGAAGACGATCTGGACAGGATCCTTGAGAAGGGCACAGAACAGACGGCGGAGGATATGCTCGACTCCATCGAGAAGACGTACGGCGAGGTGCCGTACATATTCAGGTTCATGAAGGACAAGCCCGAGCTTCTGATAACCAAAATCCTTCACAACAACGCCATCATCAGAAGCTCCCAGGAGTTGGACCTGGAAACTCAGGAGCTTATATCCATCGCCGTAGCCGCGGCGATCAGGTGCACCCACTGCCTCAAGCTCCACCTGAGAGTCGCGAAAAGGATGGGGATCTCCGACGACGAGATCGGGGCCGCCCTCCTCATAGCAGGCAACATCGCCAACGCCACGGTCCTCGCCATGGCCACAAGAGAGCTTAACGAGGAGAAGGATGCATGCCCGGTCTGCCAGGTGAGCGGCGGCAACGGCGACCCCATGGACATCTGACGTAACTACCTCGATATCTCAAGATAGGCTTCTGATATTCGTTCGCACCAATTCCGCCGTGATGTCCTCTTTTTGGGCACCTCGACTGAAAATATTTTTCCCGGCTGACGGATGCTTTTAAGAAGCTAGCCAATTCGAAGACGAGTCTCTGGAATTCAAAGATACCTCTCTGGGATCCTCCTGTCCTCGCTCTCGTCGTTCCAGACGATGGAGCTGACAAGCCACGAATCCTCGACCTTTATGAGCTGGATGCTGTTTATCCCGATGGAGAGGGGCTCGGCGTCATCTGGGTCGAACCTCGCCTCGTAGGTGCTGAACCTGTGGGCGATCTTCCCGAAGATCTCAGTCCTTTCGGCAATCTCCCTCTCGCTGAAGGACTTCAGGCTCCCGGCTGAGAGCTGATAATCGATCGCCTCGGCGAACTGGTAGATGGTGAAGATCAGCGGGTCGTCGTTGTTGTTTATCAGCATCCCCTCTTTGATAAAGAGGCCCTTCAGCCTCTCAAGGTCGGGACGCTCTCCTTGCCGAAAGGAGATGCACGAATAGAGCGTTTCAGTCAGCTCGTCGATATCCTTTTGTTCCTGGCTGCCTTCTTCAAAATCCAACTTCGATCACCTCTCGTCCAAAAATCAATAGATCGAGATCGGATTTGAGGATTCCGATTTGTTGATCTCATATTGCCAAGATCTAAGTGCAGAATATGCCAAGATCTAAGTGCAGAATATGCCAAGATCTAAGTGCAGAATATGCCAAGATCTAAGTGCAGAACAGTTGAAAAAGATAAAAAAATAATCGGCCTTGAAAAGGGGGCCCTTTCTCCGCCCCTTTCCAAGCTTTGAACGCCGATCAGTGTCGGTGTTCTCTGCAGGCGTTCTTGTCGGAGGCCTCTTCGAGGTAGCCCTCCTTCCAGTCGGCGATGGCGTCCCTGACGGTCCCAGTGGCCCCGACGAATACCTCGATGCCGTATCCTTCGAACATCTTGACCGCCTTTGGCCCGAGGCCTCCCGCCAGCATGACATGAGCTCCCTTGGCGGAGATTATCTCCGGGGGAAGGCCGGTGCCACCCAGGTGCTCGCTGGTGTTGGGGACCACCTCGACGTCTCCGGAGTCGGTGTCGACTATCGTGAAGGTCTCAGCCCGCCCGAAGTGAGCGCATATCAGCTCGTCGAGACCTCGATCTCCCATGGTTGGAACGGAAACTTTCATCTCATATCACCTGTTTTGACCGCCCTGTCCCTGCCCACTTCCACCGCCGCGATCGCCACCACGGCCTCCGCCGCGGCCACCACCGCGACCCATCCCGGCTCCAGCGCCCATTCCCGCATGGGCCTGGACCGAGGAGGAAGAGGTCTCCGTGAGCTCTCCATTTTTGAGCTTCTCCACCGCCTCTCTGACGCTGCCGCCCGAGGTGAGGTAGACTTTCACACCTGCCGCCTTCAAGGTCTCGGAGGCGTTGGGGCCAATGTTCCCCGTGATCAGGGCACTGGCTCCGGCGTTGGCGATCGTCTGGGCCGCCCCTATCCCTGCGCCGCTGGCAGCTCCTGCACTGGAGTTCGATATCGATTCCGCCTCCATCGTCTCCGTGTCCACGATCACGAAGTTGGCACACCGTCCGAACCTCGGGTCGAGGGGGGCTTCAAGGCCGGAACCGGCTGCTGTAACACAAACTTTCATTTGAAGACTTCCTCATCAGTTTCCATCTGTTTCAAATTTCCATCTTTTTACGATCTATCGATCAGCGCCCACATCTCCAATATTCCCTGGTTGAAATATGATCTTTGGGGACAATCGCAGCGCTGATCTCGCAGATCGTACGGTTGTTGGTTCTGGTTCTCTAATATATGCGACCATCTATTTCAAGGTTGCGCGGATATTGTCTAAATTGGTGGGTTCTGGATTTACATTTATGGTTGTGTCGGCCCTTGGCCTCTGGGCGCTCTGCAAGTCGAATTTCACAGGTCGCCTTCAAAATAGTCTGCCCCTTATGCCCTTCACCTCGTTGGTTTTGTGCCCCTCGCCACCAATCATGCTGGCGAAGATCCCGCCGAAGGAGAGGACAGCAAAGGCCACAAAGGCCGCATGGGCACTTCTGAGGAATAAGTCGTAGCTTTCAGGAGCGATCGCGACCCGTCCCATGTAGAGGGAGAAGGCGAGCATCACCATTCCCATGCTCAGCATGTGGCCGGTCAGCCTCATCGTGCCCAGGGTGGAGGAGGCGACGCCGTAGAACTTGGGCAAAACCGAGCTCATGACGGCGTTGGTGTTGGGGGATGAAAAGAGGCCGACTCCGAGGCCCAGGATCGCAAGGCTAGCGAGAACCGACCTGATGGACGTCTCCGTTCCAAGGTCCATCAAGGTCAAAAGGCTGATCGTCGTCAGGGCCATCCCGATCCCAGCCAGGATCTGAGGCCTCATCCTGTCGGAGAGCCAGCCCGAGAGAAGGGCGACGAAGATCATCAGCAGCGGTTGGGCTATTAGGACGAGCCCCGCCTCCTGGGCGGAGAGGCCTTTGACGTACTGGAGGTGGAGGCTGAGGAGAAAGCCCACCCCGAAGGTGGCGCTGTAGTTGATCAGGGCGGCGAGGTTGGAGAAGGTGAAGGCCCTGTTATCCCGAAAGAGGCC
>JBFESM010000008.1:0-22534 GCA_041548445.1 Methanothrix sp.
ATGTTGTTGCTTCCGAATATGTCCATATCGTTGAACTCCAGCTGATCTATTCCAACACCAAATGCATCCTGATCTATTGATTGTCCTGCGATGTTATTGCTTCCGAATATGTCCGCGTCATTGAATCCATATTGACTTGCGCTACTAACGCCGAAAATACATGCAACAACCGACGCAAAAAACAGCAGCCCGGCTGATATGATAATATTCTTTCTCAGAAGATCACCCCAGACATATTATTTGATATAATCTGATCTGATAGAAATAATTTTTCAATTCAACGGACTATGCTCATAATCGGGTTTTGTATCATCTTTTGCGAATGATCGAAAAGGACGCCGAGGTCTGGGAGAGGACCGGGCCTTCTGCTCCGTCCGCCATCACCCGTCCCTCGGCGAAGGCGACCTGCCTCCCGATCGTCGATGCCCTCCCGATTGCGACTATCCTCCCCACCCGGACCCCCCGGAAGAAGGAGGTCGTCTCCGATATCGTCGCGATCTGATCATCCTCATCTAGGGCTGTGAAGAGGGCGAGGGCCATCGCCTCGTCGGCGAGAGCGGTGTAAATCCCCCCTTGCATCCACCCCGCCCCGTTCAGCATATCGGGCCTCACCTCCATCTGAAGCTCGGCCTCTCCATCGCCGAAGGAGACGACCTCGATCCCCATGAGGGTGAAGAAGGGGTTTGCATCCCTTCCCTTTTTCCTCAGATCTTCGAGGTAGGTCATTCTATCGTCCTTCCCATCAAAATCGGCTTGTATAAGCCTTTTGGAAGGTGTCTATTCGAGATAGTCTCCGAGACCAAAAAGTGATATCCGTTTGGGTTTAAGGATTCGATCATGGCAGGGAACTCTTTCGGCACCATCTTCAGGATCACCACCTGGGGCGAGAGCCACGGCCGGGGGATAGGCGTCGTCGTCGACGGCTGTCCTGCGGGCCTCGCCCTCTCTGAGGAGGACGTTCAAAGGGAGCTGGACCGGAGGCGTCCGGGCCAAAGCTCGATCTCGACACAACGAAAAGAGGAGGACAGGGTCGAGATTATGAGCGGCACCTTTGAGGGGAAGACGATGGGAACGCCGATATCGATGCTCGTCTGGAACAAGGACGCAAAGTCCGGCGCCTACGATTCCTTGCGGAACCGGCCAAGGCCGGGCCACGCCGACTGTAGCTACATCGCACGGTACGGGATCCGGGACCACCGGGGCGGTGGAAGGTCTTCGGGAAGAGAGACCGTCGGCAGGGTCGCCGCAGGCGCGGTCGCCAAGAAGCTTCTCGCCGAGAGCGAGATCGAAGTCGTGGGATACGTTCTGGAGCTTGGGGACGTTCGGGCCAAAATTCCGAAGAACGTGGACATATCCAGCCTCAAAGATCTGGCCGAGAAAAACCCGGTCAGATGCCCGGACCAGAAGGCTGCAGAGGAGATGGTGCGAGTTCTCGATCGGGCCCGCTCGGCCGGCGACAGCCTCGGCGGCGTCGCCGAAGTCGTGGCTGTGGGCGTCCCCGCGGGCCTCGGAGAGCCGGTCTTCGACAAGCTCGACGCCGACCTCGCAAAAGCCCTGATGGGCATCGGCGCCGTCAAGGCCGTGGAGATCGGGGCCGGAGTCGCGTCTGCGAGGATGAAAGGAAGCGAGATGAACGATCCCATCCTTCCGGGGCCGGAGGGGCTGGAGTTTGCAACGAACAACGCCGGCGGAATTCTCGGCGGGATATCGACGGGTGCACCCATCCTCTGCAGGATTTCGGTGAAGCCCACCCCCTCGATATCCAGGCTCCAGAGGACGGTGGACCTGTCGACAGGCGAGGCCGCCGAGATCGAGATCAAGGGAAGACACGACCCCTCCATCCCGCCGAGGATCGTTCCCGTGGCGGAGTCGATGGTCGCCCTCGTTCTCGCAGACCACCTTCTGAGGCGAAAGGTGGCGAGGATCTGAAATTTCCTGGCCAAATTTTATATCGCCCGTTTCCAGATCAAGAAGCATGCAGAAGGAGTTTCGCACCCTCCTCTCCCTCGACGAGGCGAGGGAGATCGTCCTCGATAGAGTTCCCAAAGCGGGACAGGAGATAATCCCCCTGGAGAGGGCCTTCGGCCGGGTCCTGGACGAGAGGGTCGTCTCCCCCGTCGACGTCCCGGGCTTCGACCGGGCGGCCATGGACGGCTACGCCGTCCGGTCCGCCGACTCCCTGGAGGCGAGGGAGGACCGGCCCGTAGCTTTCGCCCTCGTCGGCACCGTCCCCATGGGAAAGATGCCAAAGGTCGTCGTGGGGGAGGGCGAGGCGGTCGAGGTCTCCACTGGCTCGATGATGCCCGAGGGCGCGAACGCCGTGGCCATGGTCGAGCACGCCGAGGTCGACGGGGGGTCGCTACTCATAAGGCGGCCGGTCCACGTCGGCGAGAACACCCACCGGGCCGGTGGAGACGTCGCCTTCGGCGAGACGGTCCTTCTTCCCGGAAGAAAATTGTCGTCCCGGGAGATCGGGCTCTTGGCTGCTGTGGGCCGAAAGGAGGTGAGGGTCCGATCCCTCAAAGTGGGCGTCGCCTCCACGGGAAACGAGCTTGTCGCCCCCGGCGAGGAGCTTTCGCCAGGCCAGATCTACGACATAAACTCGTATTCGATAGCATCGGCCGTGGAAGAGTGCGGCAGCACGCCTCGCGTTTTTGGAATCCTCCCCGACGACCACGACTCGATGGCCGAGGGGCTTATTGCGATGGCAAAAGAGTGCGATCTCATCATCGTCAGCGGGAGCACCTCGGCCGGGATCGGGGACATGGTCTACAAAGTCGTCGAGGAGCTTGGAGAGGTCATATTTCACGGGATCAACCTCAAGCCCGGTAAGCCCACGCTGTTTGGAACCATCTCCGAAAAGCCCTTCATCGGCCTTCCCGGCTACCCCACCAGCGCCCTCACCGTCTTCGGCCAGATTGCTGCCCCAATGATCAGAAAGGCGGTGGGGACTGAGCACCTGGCGCCGAAGACGAGGGGGAGACTCGCAAGGCCGGTGCGGTCCGAGGGCCGCAGGCAGATGCTCTCGGTCGGGATCGTGGGGGGCTGGGTCTACCCCGTCGACAAGGGGAGCGGCTCCATCACCACCCTCGCCCAAGCCGACGGCGTCGTCGAGATCCCCGACCAGGTCGAGCGGCTGGACATGGGTGAGGAGGTGGAGGTCCAGCTCTTCGGTGATTATCCTGAACCTGCCCTCCTAGTCGAGGGCGAGGACTGCCCAAGGCTCGAATCCCTCGCCGGGGCTCTCCCCTTCGAGATAAGGTTCGTCTCCACCGGGGGCAGGCGTGGCGCCATCTCCGCGGAAGACGGGGTTGCAGATCTCGCAGTCGTCTCTCGGTCGGAGGGGGCGGATTCCGTCTGGGGCGAGGGATCGCTCTTGGCCTTCGAGGGTTACTCCCGAGATCTGGTGATCATGGCCCGGAACCCCGAACTTCTTGATCTCGCGGGGATCGAGGAGAAGAGGGTCATCGGCTGGTCCAGGGACTCGGAGATGAACCGAATATTCAGAGGTGTCCTGGAGGAGTCGGGCCACTCGTCGGTGGGGTTTGTCGGCCAGGCCCGGTCCCACGCCGCCGTCGCAGCTCAGGTTTTGGCCGGTCGGGCCGACCTGGGCTTCGGTGTCCGGGAGGCGGCAGAGGTGGCGGGTCTTGCCTTCAGAAAGGTGGCCGAAGACGAGATCGTGTTTCTCGTCAATCCCGAAAAGAAAGATCGAGAAGCGGTTCAGGCCTTCCTGAAAAATCTTGGTTCGGAGGAGTTTTGGTTGTACCCACACACCTAAAAAGTCCTGGCCTCCCGATACATTTTAAGATAATATCGTAAGTCCTAAATTGATTTTAAATATGAGCATCTTCTTGATATGCTAAATCGAAATCAACTTACTGTGATGGCGCGGCGCAGGAGGGAGTCTAGTACGGGCACAAAACCAGTCTGGGGGAGTCATTAGGTCGCGATTTTCTGACAAAAGCCAACCGCAAGGTGAGGGCGCCATCAGAGCTCTTTTCGTCGGAGACGGACTCGATATTTCGAAATTCGAAGATATGGATATCGAGATGGCCGGGTCAGCGGCGGAGGCGATGAATAAGCTGGATGGCTCCTTCTACGACGTCGTCGTCTCCGAATATGCGATGGCTGGGATGGATGGCATCGACTTTCTGAAGATGGCCCGCGCACGAGATCCATTGATCCCCTTCATCCTTCTCATCGATGGAGGCGAGGAGGCGGCCCTAGTCGAGGCCGTAAAAGGTGATGCTGAATACTGTTTTAAGGGAAGAGGCGGTGGCGTCATCTCTGCAGATCTCTCCCATCGGATCCGGACGGTGGTGGACGCGAGAAGGGAAAGGTCTGCCCACCGGGAGCTGGATGCGCGCTACCGCGCCCTCCTTGAGACCCTTCCGGGGGCGACGTTTAGCAGCACCATGGATTTTGTTCCCTCCTCAATTAGCGGAAGTGTCGAGAAGATAACAGGTTATACCAAAGAAGATCTATTTTCCGGCAGTATTAGATGGGACCAGCTAATTCATCCGGACGACATTTCCAGGCTGAAACGAGAAATGGAAAAGGCCAGATCCGCTTCTGCGCACATATCGGAAAATGAGTACCGCATAGTTCGGAAAGACGGCGAGGTCGCCTGGATCCACGAGCTGGTCCAGACGGTCGGCGCTGGTCCCAAAGCTCCCGTCAAAGTCGAGAGGGTCCTCTACGACGTGACCGCCCGCAAGCGGGCCGGGGCTGCGCTGGAAGATAGCGAGAGCAAATTCCAGGAGTTAGCAGACTTGCTGCCTCTGACCGTATTCGAGCTCGATCTGAGGGGTCGGGTCACTTTATCAAACCGGGAAGGCTTGGAAGTTTTCGGATACACTTCCGAGGATCTCAAGCAAGGGCTGACCAATCTTGACGTGGTCGAGGTCGACGATCAAAATAAGCTGGAGGAACAATTCCGGCTCTCGTTGAGCGGAGCGGGCTCAGTGTACGAGCTCGTGATGAAGAGAAAAGACGGCAGCACCTTCCCGGGCCTGGTCTACTCCGCACCCATAATCCGGGATGGTCGCCCCTCGGGCCTGCGGGGGGTCATCGCGGACATCTCCGAGAGGAGGAAGATGGAGGAGACGCTCAGGAAGAGCGAGAGGTTCTACCGAACCCTCATCGAAGACCAGACCGACCTCATCTGCCGTTTCCGGCCCGACGGGACCCTCACCTTCGTCAACGACGCCTACTGCCGCTACTTCGGCAAGACCTGCCAGGAGCTGATAGGGAAGACCTTTACGCCCCTGATCCCGGAGGAGGATCAGGAGGTGGTGCACCAGAAGTTCTCGTCCCTCTCTCGGAAACAACCTCTGACCAGCTACGAGCATCGTGTTATCCTCCCCGGCGGCGAGGTTCGGTGGCAGCGGTGGACCGACCGGGCGATCTTCGACCAGTCGGGACGGCTCTTCGAGTTCCAGTCGGTGGGCCAGGACATCACCGAGCAGAAAAGGAAGGGTGACCAGCTCCGCCGTGCCCACAAGCAGCTAAAGGATATAATCGACTTCCTTCCAGATGCGACCTTCGTCATCGACCAAAATAGAAGGGTGATCGCGTGGAATTGGGCGATCGAGGAGATGACTGGTGTTCGTAAGGAAGAGGTCCTCGGAAGGGGAGATTACGCCTATTCAGAGCCCTTCTATGGGTATAAGAGGTCCATACTCATCGATCTGATCTTTTCGGATGATGCGGATCTGAAGGCAGGTTACGAATACGTCAAACGAAAAGGGAACGATATCTTTGCTGAGGTCTTCGTTCCGTTACTTTACGGAGGAAAAGGTGCCTACCTCTGGGGGACTGCATCCCCCCTCTTCGACGATGAGGGAAGAATCGTTGGCGCCATCGAGTCGATCCGGGACGTCACAGAACGGAAGCGTGCGGAAGAGGTGCTCCAGAGGTCTCACGACGAGCTGGAGGCGAGGGTCGCTGAGAGAACCTCAGAGCTTGAGGCGAAGAACGCCGAGATGGAGAGGTTCACCTACACCGTCTCCCACGACCTGCGGTCTCCCCTCGTCACCATCCAGGGCTTTCTGGGCTTTCTCAAGGAAGATGTAGAGGACCGGGACGAGGAGAGGATCGCAACCGATGTCGAGATGATAACTAAGGCCGTCGAGAAGATGGACTACCTTCTCAGGGACACTCTCCGTCTCTCGCGGATCGGCCGGGTCGTAAATCCTCCCGAGGACGTCCCCTTCGGAGAGATCGTCAGGGACGCTCTGGACTCGATCTCGGAGCTGGCCAGGTCTAAAGGCTTTGAGATCTCCACGGCAGAAGAGTGGCCTTTTGTCCACGTGGACCGGCTGAGGATCTCGGAGGTGCTCGTAAACCTGGTCGAGAACGGCTTAAAATATGTGGGCGACCAGCCCGACCCCCGGATAGATGTGGGATGGCGAAAGGACGGCGGAGAGGTCGTCTTCTTCGTCCGTGACAACGGGATCGGGATCGATCCGGGCCAGCAGAATAAGGTCTTCGAGCTATTCTACAAAGCCGATCCGGACGGCGAGGGAACCGGAGCGGGCCTTGCCATCGTCAAGAGGATGGTAGAAGTTCACGGCGGCCGAATATGGATCGAGTCGGTGGAGGGCGAGGGCAGCACCTTCTGCTTCACTTTGCCGGTGGTCGACTGAGGTTTGTGTCTAAGAGATCGAGGACCATCGGCACAAACCGGATGTGATCTTCAGCCTGTTCGGGTCCTGCCCGGCGAAATTCGAGCCTCTCGTAGATCCCGACGGCGTTGGGCGACGATTTGACGGTGGCATTTGACATTTCGGGATTTCTTCTCTGGCAGACCTCAAGGGCCCGTCGCAAAAGCTCGCCGCCGACGCCCCTTTCCTGGAACCTTTTGTCCACGAAGAAGAGGGTGACGTGGCCGTCGTCTTTGACCTCGATCATCCCCGCGATCTCTTTTTGCGTCGCGGCGAGGAGGACGAAGTGGTCCCACCGGGATCTGAGCAGGAAGAGATGGGGATCGGCGTAGTTACGAAACTCCTGAACGCCCGGTCGGGAAAATTGGGGCGCCACGAACTCATCGAAGACCCGGAGGACGAGGTCAGAGACCTCTGCCTCCTCGCCGCGATTCATCGGCCGGTACTCTAGGAGGGTCTTCATCCGCCCCTCTTCAACTTTCTCTCGTAGTAGCTGAGGGGATGGTTCACCCATTTGCAGAGCCTGTCCTCCCCGGGGCAGTTGCCGTAGGTGGTCATGGTGGCACAGGATGGGGGCCTGTAGGATGTCCCGCCCTTTCCAGAGATGTGGTCGACCTGGTAGCGGGTTCTCTCCTCATCGAAGTCGGGGCTGGTGTTGAAGACGCCGACGACCTCGTCGACGCTCATCCCCACGGCGAGGAGGAAGGTGGTGAGGGCGAACCGAGCGGTGTGGGCGAGGTTCGTGCCATTCGCCACCTGGGAGAGCATCTCTCTTATGCAGGGGGGGAAGGCGTCTTCGGTCACCTCGCCGAGGTCGACCTTCTCCTCGGCCCTCTTCACCTTCAGCTCCTCTTCGATTTGGTCTAGATCCTCCCGGAGCTTCTCGCATATCTCCTCGGGGACCGGGAGGGGAAGGCCCCGTCCGACCCTGTCCTTCGCCCTCTCCTCCAAAAGCCGGGCCAGCTCCTGGCTGGTGACAGTGACCCAGCCGCTCTCCAGGGAGCGGTTGACCAGTTTCCAGCCGGGGCTGCGCATCCTCGCGGCCGCTTTGAGGTAGTCGGAAAAGTGGACGCGAAGCGCTTCCTGGCCGGACTGCGGAAATACGTCCAGGTCGCGGGCCAGCAATAGTAGATCGGCCAGATCCTCCCGCCTCATCTTGCGGCTTGCGAGCTTCGCCTCGGCGAGGGCGTACCTTCTCGTCAAAAGATCGTCTTTCAGGCAGGATACCAAAACCCTTGCCATAGGGTAGGACAATAGCTCTGCGAGGGGGTGGGCCCTCTCCTCGGAGATCTCCCCACGAACTGCCCCCAGCACCCGGTCGAGGGCTCTTCTTCTCACGAGGCGGGAGAGCCGAGGCTGCGGATTCGGCTCATCCAGGAGGCCCTCCAGAGAGTAGCTCGTCTCCTTCACCCTCAATGCTGCCTCCCGGGAGAAGGGGTAGTCGGAGAGGCTCATTCCTGTTCGATTCTCGGAGCGAGCAGGTAGTTTATCTCAACGCCCTGGCCGAGCTTGAAGCTGATCCTGAGGGGATAGTCGACGCCAAGCTCGAGCTTTACCTCCTGGGCCTTCCCGATCGCCTTGCTCATGTCGGAGAGGTAGTCCAAGGAGAAGAGGGATCTAGCCTTTCCGGGCTTTAGGCCCAGAAGCTCCGCTCCCGGCATCTTGAGCTTGAGGGAGTCGATGTCGCCCTTAGCCTCCATGTAGAACTGGTCTTCGGGATCGTCGGTGACGCCGAGAACGACGTGGTCGCTCACCTTCTCCGCGGCCCTGATCGCTTTTCGGAGGTGCGTGCCCGGAAGGATCACGTGGGCCGGAAGGTCCAGCTCCGGCACCCTGGGCTCTTTTCTTATGGCGCTGGGGTCGATGAGGCTGAGGGTGTAGGAGAGGGAGTTTACACCTATCTTCAGCTTGTGGTTCTCCTCGTCCAGCTCGAGGGTGACGTTCTCACCCCGATCGGCCATGCTCAGAACGTCACTGAGCCTCACCAGGTCGACGCCGATCTCGCCAGCAGTCGCCTTGAAGTACTCGAAGGCCTCGGTATTGAGCCGAAAGGAGACCATGGCCACGTTGGCGGGGTCCACAGCCTTCAGCTCAACGCCGTTCTCTGACAGGGTGAACTTCACCTCGTCGACAAGAGACGATACCGCCTCCACAGCATCTCGCAGGGTTTCTGCGCTTATCACTGCCTTGAACATCCTAGAGCCCCCTCATCTGAGAGATCAATTTTATCTTAAATATAGATTATCCCATCAGTCGTACTCTCTCCAGGTGAAATTGCATTTTGTGCATCTGAAGAAGCGGACTTCGCTCTCGTCTGCGGACCGCAGCTGCCGCAGCCACCAGTAGGCGGTATTGTTCCCGCACTCAGGACACTTGTACTTGGTGGTGGGAAGCCCCGCAGCCTCTGCATCCTCAATCACCGTCATGGTACGCTCTTTCTGCTCGGTCTTGCTGATGAGGTTATCGCTTTTCTTCATCTGTATCTTCTTGCCACACCTTCTGCAGACCAGCATACCCTCCGACGGCACCATTATGCTTTTACAATCGGGACAAAACTCCATCAGATGACGAGTACTCACTCGTCATATTAAAGTTTACCAGTTGAGTAAAGATACATGATGATGAGGTGGTTCTCTCAGCCGTCTCCATCTTTGAGGTGATCATGAGCACTGCATTAAACGTAATCTGCGAGAACAGGCCGGGGGTCTTGCGTGACATAGCCGGGGTTGTGGCAAGCCTTGGCGGCAACATCGAGTACACCCAGCAGTTCGTCCTGGAACGGGGGGTGAACATCGGCAAGGCCACCGTCTACATGGAGATCGACCAACTGGCCGCAGGGATGGTGGAGAAGCTCGAGGCTCTCCCCTCGATCATGGAGGTCTCTGTCCACCAGTCCTTCGAGAAGATTTACGGCTCCAGGGTGATAATAATCGGGGGCGGTGCCCAGGTGGCTCAGGCGGCCGTGGGGGCGGTCAACGAGGCCGACCGCCACAACCTCCGGGGCGAGAGGATCAGCATCGACACGATACCCCTGGTCGGAGAAGACCCCATAGCCGACGCCGTCAACGCGGTGGGCCGTCTCCACAGGGCCTGGGTTCTCGTCCTGGCAGGAGCCCTCATGGGTGGCAGGATCTCTGAAGAGGTTCAGAAGTTGCAGGAGGAGGGGATACCGGTGATCGCCCTCAAGATGGCGGGATCGGTCCCCTACTACGCAGACCTGGTGGTGACAGACCCCATCCAGGCCGGAACCTTCGCGGTGATGCATGTCGCAAAGACTGCGATCTTCGACATAAACAGGGTTCGAGGCATGGAGTTCTGAGCCAAAAGCGAGAACAAAGCCGGCAGAAAAATGTTGCTCTACGGCCCGGTTTCCGTGGCGCCGGTTTTATCCGCGAAGTCCCATCGCCTCGAGATCTCTGATGGTTTCACCCTCGAAGAGCTCCTCCACGGTGTAAAAGTCGCCCCCAGCCATGAGGACGGGGGCGCTGAGGGTGAATACCCCGTTGACCCGAAGCTCCGTCAGGGCCTCGGCGCTGGCCATGTCCACCGTCTCGAACTCGACTCCCCAGCCCTTCAGGACCTTCTTAACCTGTTCGCAGCGCGGACACTCGGTGGTGGTGTAAACGACGTACTTCAAAGGTCGTCCTCCAGTTATTCGTTATTCTTTGTGCAACAGCGATTCATCTCAACTGCCATCGGGTACTCCTTCTCTGCCCGGACGGCGTAGCCCTCATCGACGGCCCTGTCGGCACAATCTCTGCAGCACGAGAAGTTGGCGAGGTAAGTTACCCCCTCCATCTCGTGCTCGAAGATATTGTTGCAGCTGAGCCCCATGATCCGTCTGCAGTCCAGACCCCTGCAGAACTCGTGGTCGTCGGCAGTAGTTGGAAACTCGTCCTCAAACCAAATCTTCGGCAAAAGGACCGGGAGTATCGCCATGTCCATCCCGCATCCGCAGGGTCCATAGGTGTCCTCGGGCCCCTCGTAGACGATGGCCTTGTTGATCTGATAATCCATATTCCGCCACCCCAAGTCAATATCTAGCTCAAGGGGTTAAGGGCCGGGAACCTAAATAACCTTTCTCATTTTCGCCTGCCTGAAAAAAGCAGGACCGGCCCAAGCGTGTCCCGTTGAACTTGATCTTTTGGGACCTCTTTCGGCGCCTGGATCTTCTCGGTATGAAAATAAACTGTCATTATGGGACTTTTGGCCGAATATGTGTATATCTTCATTTTTCTTCGGTTTTCTGGTATAATATTGCCTGGGAGTTTACGAAAATTATATATAGTGACCTGATGGACAACATGGTGTCTATTAGGCTCTTTAGCCGGAGAAGAAGCGGTTTTGATCCCTTTTCTGACTGTAAGGGCCGAATTTAATGGTAGGAGAGGAGCTCGAATGGCGATACTTCCAGTGGCACCGGTTAGCAGACTCATTCGCGAGGCTGGGGCCAAAAGGGTCAGTGAAGGCGCGCGTGACGCCCTTGCAGAAATTCTGGAGAGCTACGGCATGGAGGTGGCCGAGGAGGCAGTCGAATGGGCCAACCACGCAAAGAGGAAGACTGTGAAGGCCGAGGACATCAAAGAGGCGGTCAAGAGGGTAAGGCCGCCCCGAGCGCCCGGCACCGACTGAGGCAGATATTATATAACCCTGGAGGTAAGGTCGTCTCTCTATGCCTGAAAGCTTAGACTACGCCTCCCTGGGTCTGGTATGCGGTATCGAGATTCATCAGCAGCTTGATACCGCCGCCAAGCTGTTTTGCGGCTGTCCCACAAGGATCAGAGACGTGGAGGAGTCGGACCATCAGTTCTTCAGGCGCCTGCGACCGGCCAGAAGCGAGCTTGGCGAGATCGACAGGGCCGCCCTGGAAGAGGTTCTCGTCTCCCGAAAGTTCATCTATAATTCTTACGATTCCACATGCCTCGTGGAGGCTGACGAGGAGCCACCAAGCGAGCTGAACCGCGAGGCCCTGGAGATCGGGCTCGTCGTCTCGAGACTTCTCAACATGCAGATCGCTGACGAAGTTCACACCATGAGAAAGATCGTGATCGACGGCTCCAACACCTCCGGTTTTCAGAGGACTGCCTACATCGCCTCCAACGGCTCGATCGATACCTCCTGCGGCAAGGTCGGGATGGAGACGATCTGTCTTGAGGAGGAGGCCGCAAGGATCATCGACGATCGCGGTGACGAGGTGGTCTACTCTCTCGATCGATTGGGGATACCCCTCGTCGAGATCTGCACATCTCCCGACATCGTATCTCCTCAGCACGCTCGGGAGGTGGCCCAGCGCCTCGGCATGATCCTCCGCTCGACTGGGAGGGTCAAGAGAGGTCTAGGGACGATCCGCCAGGACGTCAACGTCTCCATCAGGGACGGGGCAAGAGTCGAGATTAAGGGCGTCCAAGACCTGAACCTGATCGAGACGATCGTCGAGGTCGAGGCGAAAAGGCAGCACCTCCTCCTGGAGATCAGGGGCGAGCTTCTCGCGAGGGGTGCAAAGGTTTACGATCGGGTGGCCGACGTCACCGGGATCTTCGCCCCCACCGAATCGAAGGTGATCAAGGCCGCCCTCAAGAAGGGCGGCGTGGTCCTGGCGGTGAGGCTTGCGGGCTTTGCTGGGCTTGTGGGGATGGAGATCCAGCCGGGACGGCGGCTCGGCTCTGAGATCTCGGACCGGGCCAAGAGGGCGGGAGTCGGCGGGATCTTCCATACCGACGAGCTTCCGGCCTACGGCATCACCCAAAAAGAGGTCGAGGCCGTTCAGTCCGAGCTGGGGGCCCTGGAGGGCGACTGCGTGGCGATGGTGGCAGCGCCCCGGGACCGGGCCGAGGCCGCGATGAAGGCGGTTCTGGTGAGGGCGAATGAAGCCATCGTCGGAGTTCCCGAAGAGACGAGGCGGGCCCTTCCCGAGGGGACGAGCGAGTACATGAGGCCCCTTCCCGGATCTGCACGGATGTATCCTGAGACCGACGTTCCCCCCGTGGTGGTGACCCCCGAGCATATCGCGTCCCTTGATCTTCCCGAGCTCTTCGACCATAGGGCGGCGCGGTTCGAGGAGGAGTACGGGCTAGGCCCCGAATTTGCGAAGCTTATCGCCTCATCTCCGAGCTACCAGCTATTCGAGGATGCCGCGAGAAAGCTCTCCCTTCCGCCGGCCCTGGTGGTGAGAACCCTCGAGATGATACCCAGGGAGCTGGTCCGGGAGGGGATTCCGATCTCGAATCTGACCGAAGACCGCTATCTCGACGCCCTCTCCCTCGTCGCCGAGAAGGGCGTGGCCAAGGAGGGGATCCCCCAGCTTCTGGAGACGATGGCAAAGAAACCCGAGCTCTCCGCCTCAAAGGCCGCAGAGGCCGCGGGCCTCGCGGGCGTCGACCAGGGAGGCGTCGAGGACGTGGTGGTCGGGATCGTCGCCGAAAAGGAGGCTTTCGTCAGGGAGAGGGGCGAGGCGGCCCTGGGGCCCCTGATGGGCCTTGCAATGAAGGAGCTTCGAGGAAAGGCAGACGGCGCCCTCATCAGCGCCATCCTCAAACGAGAGATCGATAAGTTGCTGGCGGAGTAGACGCCGCCCGAGGGCCCGAACTTCCCGCATAGTTCGGGCCAGGGAACCTTATTTATTTCTGACCGAGCCAACTACTATTTTGTTTGTTCAGACCACAAAGCCGTTTGGGGCTTGAATTATGAAACGGGATATCCTCCTCTGGGACGAGACGATCTTCAAGGACCGGGAGGTCCTGGAGTTCGATCACCTGCCCGAGCATTTTGCTCACCGCGAGTCTCAGATGGAGTCTCTCAAGTTCTGTGTCAGGCCCGCATTTCAGGGCGGTCGTCCCGTCAACGTCCTATGTCTTGGTCCCCCGGGCACCGGCAAGACGACGGCGGTGGTCAAGCTCTTCAGCGAGATCGAGGCCCACTCATCCAAGGTGGTCCCGGTCCACGTCAACTGCCAGATGGACCACACACGGCACGCCATATTCCTCCGGATCTACAGCAAGGTCCTGGGCCACTCGCCCCCCACGAGCGGCGTCTCCTTCAAGAGGGTTCTCGAAAGGATCGCGAGGACGATGACGAATGAGAACCGGGTTCTGGTGGTGGCCCTCGACGATGTGAACTACCTCTTCCCCGAAAAGGAGGTGGACCGGGTTTTGTACACACTCCTTCGGGCTCATGAGACCTTCCCCGGATTTAGGGCGGGTGTGATCGGCATCCTCAGCGAGCCGGCTCTGAGCTACATCTTCGATCCGAGGGTGGGGTCGGTCTTCCAGGCCGAGGAGGTCAGCTTTCCCCTCTACTCGATCGAGGAGATCAAAGACATCCTGGAACGTCGGGCCCAGATGGGCTTTTATCCTGGGGTCGTCTCGGAGGAGATCATCGAGAAGGTCTCCGACCTCACCGAGCGTGCCGGAGACCTCAGGGTCGGGATCGACCTTCTCAAGAGGGCGGGAATGGAGGCCGAGAGGAGGGCCTCAAGGACGATATCTGAAGAGGACGTCGACCGGGCTTACGAGAGGTCGGGGCTCGTTCATCTGCAAAGCGCCTTGAAGCCCCTCCGGGAGGATGAGCTCCTCCTCCTCAGCCTCGCGGCGGAGATGGAGACCTCAAAGGCCGGAGACCTCTACAAGAGGTTTCAGGCGTCCACCGGTTCTGGTTACACTAGGTTCCACGAGATTCTGAACAAGCTGGATGCTGCGAGGCTTATAGATACCGATTTCAGCGGCCCGGGTCACCGGGGCAGGTCCAGGGTAGTCAGGATAAGGTACGACCCGAAGGAGATCCTGGATAGGGCGAAGCCGAAGGAAAAAATATAGAGTATATTCTGTATGATCGGCATTTCGGGTAACATCATCTATTTATTCTATTGTGATAAATTTTATACCAGAAGGCTTTAAGTGGGTGGTACCTGATGAATAGACCGTTATTTTCCTTTTTGATCGCCAGTTTGGCGATCGTATCGATCCTATCCTTTTCGGGATGCTTCGTCGAGGATTCCGGGTTCGTCCCGATCCGCTGAAGCATAAAAAACAAATTGGAGGGTGCAGCGCTGGCGGTCGAAGTGCCAGCGCGACTCATTTTTTCATAGTGGTTTCTGGCAGATCCGATCTCCTCTTCTCCCCAGATCTTGTCGTCGTCTTCCATCTCGTCGCAGTCGCCGATGCAGCAGGATGGCTTCCAGAAGAGATCGGTCATATCCTCCCGCCCGTCACCTGCTATATGCTGGATATATAGCTGTACCCGCTCTATATAGAGAATATAGATAAGTGCTTTAAGCGATGAATGAACGCTCAGATGATGATATGGATCCTCCAGCCGAACGCGGCGTCCGCCGCCCTCACAGATACGGTGACCGTCTTGTGGAGGCGTCTTTATTTTTTGCCGCCATCACCTCCATACTGGTAATGGTCCTGATCTTTTACTTCCTCACCTACGAGAGCGTTCTCGCCTTCAGGGACGTGGGGATCCTCGATATGATCCTTGGGCAGAAGTGGCATCCTGCCGGGGAGATCTTCGGCATGATGCCGATAATCGTCGGCTCGGTTCTGATCACCTTCATCGCCCTCTTCATAAACATCCTGGTGGGGATACCCCTCGCGATATACCTATCTGAGCTTGCAGGGCCCTGGTCCCGGGAGTTTCTAAAGCCCGCGATCGAGCTGTTGGCTGGGGTTCCCTCCATCGTCTACGGCTTTCTCGGGGTTTTGATTCTGGTGGTCTATCTCGAGAAGAGCTTTGATATGCTGACGGGAAGGTCGATTTTGGCGGGGGCGATCCTCCTGGGGATAATGTTCATCCCGGCCCTGACGACGATATGCGAGGATGCCCTCAGGGCAGTTCCCAAAGAGTTCAAGGAGGGGTCTCTCGCTCTCGGCGCCACCCACTGGCAGACGGTGCGAAGGGTGACCCTTCCCGCCGCCTCTTCGGGGATCATCGCCGCCGTGATCCTGAACGTGGGCAGGATAATCGGGGAGACGATGGCTGCCCTCCTGGTGGTGGGAAACGTCGCTCGGCTGCCGTCTCCCGTCTTCGACGCCTTCGACCGGGGCGCGATCTTCACCTCGGTCATCGCCGGGGAGATGGGCGAGGTGGCTCATGGATCGATGCACTACCATGCCCTCTTCGCCGTGGGTTTCGTTCTGCTGGTGATCGTGACCGTCCTCAACATATCGGCGGACCTCGTCAGGGCTGCGATCCAGAAGAAGTTTGGAGGGTACTGAGATGAAGAAGATCAAACCGGCACCCCTGGCATCGATCGTCGTCGCCCTCTTTTTGCTCATCTCTTCGCTCTACTACCTGATAATCCAGTCGGAAGAGATACCTCTGGTGCCGTTCTGGGTGGGTGGCCTCGTGATCTGTATCGTTCTCATATCCGCCTCCGCCCTCGCCCTCAACCGTGACGCCACCGATCGGACCCGCGTCGCCTGGACCAGGCCCAGGTTTCTGCCTTTGGCTGCGGATCTGGTCTACTTCCTGGCTGTGTTTCTTCTGATCTTTTCGGGCCGGATTCGGCCTGACCTTGAGTTCGAGTTTCTGGGGCTTAGCGCGGTCTTCACTTACGATCTGGTCCTTCCCTTCCTGGTCCTTTTGGCGAGCTTCCTTGTGATAAAAGACTCCATCAACCTCCTCTACGGGTACAGCACCAGGGGTAGAGAGGTTCTGGTATTCTCGATGGTCCGGCTCTCGGCGGTCTTCACCCTCCTGCTTTTGGGCGGCATAATCTCGGTGATCCTCTTCCGGGGGATCGGTGCCATAAGCTGGGAGTTTCTGACCCAGCCCCACTTCCGGCTCGGCCAGCAGGGCGGGATCAGCACCTGCATCGAGGGAACCTTCTGGCTGGTGATGGGGGCGATGCTGATCTCGGCCCCGTTGGGGATCGGAGCTGCCATCTACCTCAACGAGTACTCCAAGCACTCGGGTCTGAAGCGGATCGTCACCATCGCCGTCGGCTGTCTCAACGGCGTGCCGTCGGTGGTCTACGGTCTCTTCGGCCTCGCCTTCCTGGTGGCGACCTTTGGCCTATCGCTTCTGGCGGGGTCCATAATCCTGGGCCTGATGAACTTGCCCACCATAATTCTCACAAGCCAGGAGGCGCTCAAGAGCGTTCCAAACTCTCGTCGGGAGGGTAGCGTGGCTCTGGGCGCCACCAGGTGGCAGACGATCAAGAAGGTGGTGATACCCTCGGCCCTTCCCGGAGTCCTCACGGGGCTGATCATCGGCGTCGCTCGAGCCGCAGGTGAGACGGCTCCCATCATGTGGACGGCCGTCACCTTCTCTGCGACGCCCGTTCACATGTTCTACGGCGTCGTCCCAGACGTCTTCCAGCCCGTGAACAACCTCTGCTACCATCTCCTCAATCTGATCTACTTCCTGGGGGCCTGGGACGTGGAACAGAACGCCTGGGGGACCGCCCTGGTTCTTTTGGCCCTGGTCCTATCCATCAACATGGTGGCGATCCTGGTGAGAAACCACTATCGAAAGAAGATCTCCTGGTGAAGCCCCCTCCACAACTTTTATCATTTCAGGGACATAACATTCCATCATGAGACCGATCTCTCCCGACGAGATGAGAGCCATCGACGCCAACTGCTCCTATTTTGGCCTGCTTCCCCTCCAGCTGATGGAAAACGCTGGGTCTGCCCTCGCCCAGGAGATAAAAAAGAGGGTCCGGGCAAAGAAGATTGCCGTCATAGCGGGACGGGGCAACAATGGTGGAGACGCCTTCGTGGCCGCACGCCACCTCGCCGACTTCGAGGTGACGGTATTTCTTCTCGGCAGGTCCAGAGAGATCGTCACCGAAGAGGCGAGGCGGAACTGGGAGATTCTGGAACTTCTCAACTTCGATCTCCGGGAGGTTCGCGATTCGGGGGATCTGGAGTCGCTTTCCCAGTACGACTTGATCCTGGATGCGATCTTCGGGACCGGCGTGCGCGGAACGGTTCGAGGCCTGGAGGCCGAGGCGATCGATGCCATCAACTCCTCTCGAAAATTCGTCGTCTCGGTGGACGTGCCCAGCGGTCTTGGGACCGATAAATTCGTCGATCCCGAGGTCACCGTCACCTTCCACAGGCCGAAAGAGGGCATCCCCGGCGAGGTGGTGGTGGCGGGGATCGGCATACCGCCAGCCGCTGAGTTTCTGGCGGGACCCGGCGACCTCGCTCTTGTGACAGCCCGAGCCACCGAGAGCCACAAGGGCCAGAACGGCAGGGTTCTGGTGATCGGGGGCGGTCCTTACAGCGGAGCTCCCGCCCTATCGGCGATGGCCGCCCTCCGGGCCGGGGCGGACCTGGTCACCGTCGCAGCCCCCAGCAACGTCTCCGGTATTATCGCCGGATTCTCCCCGAACCTGATCGTCCGGGAGCTCTCCAGTGACCACCTCTCTCCCGACGACCTGCCTGCCCTTCGAGAACTCGTGCCCCGCCATGATGTCGTCGTCGTCGGCATGGGCCTGGGCCGAGACCCCGAGACCCGGGAGGCTCTCGCGAAGATCGTGCCCGAATGCGGCAAGATGGTGATGGACGCCGACGCCCTCCTTCCTGGAATCCCTCTCAAAGGGATCATCACCCCTCACGAGAGCGAGTTTCGGAGGGTCAGCTCCATCAAGGTGCCGCCGGGCCGGGTCCAGAACGAGACTTTGATGAGCTTCGCAAGAGACATGCACCTCACCATCCTCCTAAAGGGTAAGGTCGACCTGATCACCGACGGCCAGATCGTCAGAGGCAACGCCACAGGGAACGCTGGCATGACCGTCGGCGGGACCGGGGACGTCCTCGCCGGGATCACGGGGGCCTTCCGCTGCAAGGCCTCTTCCTTGCGGGCTGCCGTCGCCGCCGCTTTCGTCAACGGCACCGCCGGCGACCTCGCCTTCGAGGAGAAGGGCTACACCCTTCTCGCCACCGACGTCATAGAAAACATACCTCGGGCCATGAGGCTATGAGGTTGTGATCCCTTGAGGTCAGATCCAGCTTCCCGAGAGGATCGGGCGGGGATGGTGGAGATAACCGAAAAGCCCGCCGTCGGGCGGAGGGCTGTCGCCACCGGCCTCATCCGCCTCAAAAAGTCCACGGTGGAGGCGATCCGGAGGGGCGAGGTGGAGAAGGGGGACGTTCTCACCGTGGCAAGAATAGCAGCGATCCAGGCGGTGAAGGAGACTCCCCGGCAGATTCCCATGTGCCACCCGATCCCTATCACCGGCGTCGAGGTGGCCTTCGAGATGGAATCGGAACAGGTCAGGGCGACGGTCGTCGTAACCTCCGTCGGCAAGACCGGCGTCGAGATGGAGGCCCTGGTCGGGGTCTCGGCGGCCCTCCTGAACGTCTGGGATATGGTCAAGTCTTGGGAGAAGGACGAGACCGGAAACTATCCATCGACGAGGATCGAGGAAATCCGGGTGGTGGAGAAGAGGAAAGAGGAACGGGTTGGAGTTTGATCGGTAGCTTATGCTATATTTTCAGCATGAAGGAAAAATGGGATGGTAGGGCTTCTCAGAGTTTTTCAATCCCGTACTCCGGGAGCCTTTCCCGCGCGATCTCCCTCTCGCGCTGGTGCTCAGTCAAGAACGCTTTGATCCTCTCGGCAGCCTCCTTCTTGCAGGTCCCGCACATTCTCTCGCCGCTCTTGCACTCCTCGAAGATCTCTTTCAGCTCCTTTTCATCCTCGGAGAGGTGGAAGAGCATCAGCTCGTAGACGGTGCATTTGTCCGGCTCGCCTCCGAGCTTCTTCTGCTCGGCCAGGCTCTGTCTTCCACCGGTCAAGGCCCGCATCACCTTCTTGGCCGCCTCCTCGGGGTCTTCAGTGAGGGCGATGTGGCTGTCGGGCTTTGAGGAGGACATCTTGCCGCCGGTGAGGCCCGTCATGAACCTGTGGTACAAAGATGCCGGAGGCATGAAGCCGTATCCGCCCTGCTCGACCTCAAACTCCCTCATCAGCTCCTCGATCTTCAATGTGTCTTTTGCGTCGAAGACGTCGATGTGCTCCTCGTACCGCTTCACCTTCTTGTACCCCATCTCCTTTAGGCGAGCGGCGGCGGCCTCGATCATTTCGGGTCCAGCGGCCTTTCCCCGGAGGCTCACGTACCCTTCCCTCTCTTCCACCAGGAATTTTCTCATCCTGCTGGCGAGATCGCGGGTGAGTCTGATGTGGGCGTCCTGGTCCGAGCCGACGGGTATGACCACGGGCTTTGGCCCCCCGTTCTCGGCGAGCTGGGGGTGGAGGATGTCGGCGCTCTGAACCATCACGCTCACCATGTGGGCGACGTTCGTCTCGCCGGAGAATCCATAGATGGCGGCGAGCTCCGAGAACCTGGCGGCGGCCGCAAGCTCGAAGGCGAGATCCCGGACGGCCCCGCTTTTCGACTGGAAGTATATGTGGCCCGACGGCTCAAAGCCGAGAGCTATGAGGCTGAGGATGTACTCCTCGATACCCATCTCTCTGCACCTCTGCCAGCTTATTCCCCGGACCGAGTGGGCCTCCATGTCGGCTATGGCGACGAATGCGTCCCCCCCGTGCTTCTGGTGCCAGATGATCTCCTCCATCACCATCTTGCCGCCCAGATGAACCCTTCCGCTGGGCATGAACCCGCTCATCACTGCGAAGGGCTTCTTCTCCTTCATCGCCTGGACGACCGACTGGTAATCGCGATGGCCGAATATTATGTGTCTTTTCATATATGGATGGGGATCGTCAATCTGGGGCAGAATCTCCTCGAAGCTCGATATCCCGAACTCCTCGAAGAGCTTCGAGTAATCGTCTATCGAGACCGCGCCCCAGGGGTCCAGCTTCGTTGCCATAAGTCCAGGCGATGCAGAATATGGTATATTTACCTTCTCGTCATCCCCGGCCCACTGGGAAGGTCATATGGTCCGGAATGCCGGTCCCTGCTGAAAATATTTAAATTTGAACGTCGATGCTATCGTCGATGAGTCCTGAGTCTTTCCCCTGCGATCTTGTGACCTGGAACGAGTTTTACGATCTCGCAAAGTACCTATCCCGCCTGATCAAGTCCTCGGGCTGGCGGCCCGACCTGGTGGTGGCCATCGGTCGAGGCGGCTACGTCCCGGCCCGGGTCGTCTGTGACTTCCTGGTCCACGACCTTCTCACCAGCATGAAAGTCGAGCACTGGGGGATCGCAGCCCAGAAAAAAGATCAGGCAATGGTCCGCTTTCCCCTGGCGACGGGGGTGTCCGGCCAGAAGGTCCTGATCGTTGACGACGTAACCGACACCGGTGACACCCTCACCACGGCGGTCGGCTACGTTGAAAGCCTTGGGCCGAAAGAGACGAGGACCGCGGTCCTCCAGCACAAGACCTGCTCTGAATTTGAGCCCGACTACTACGCCGAGAAGATCACCGAATGGAGATGGATCATCTATCCCTGGGCGGTTCACGAAGACCTGGTGGGCTTCACCGAACGGGTCCTCAACGGCTCAGATCTTCCAATGTCATCGGATCAGATACGTGTAGATTTGAAGAGGAGGTTTGATATCGATGTGGAGAACGAGCGCATGGCCGAGATCTTGGAGGACGTGGTGTCCCTGGGAAAGGGAACGCGTTCTGGATCGGTATATTGGGGCGCTGGCATCTGAATCAATAATCTTTCTGGATAAACAAAAATAAGCTATTTATATGAGAATGAATTTGTAACCCGAAAAATAGATGTGATTATTATGAGACAATTTTCGGTCAAAGTTTTGGACGACGACGACCGGGAGTTCGTAGAGGTTCTGCGGGATCTCGGCATCCCCCGAAATGTCGCCAGCATGATCACCTACCTTGCCAACGTTGAGGAGGCCACCTCCCGGGAGATCGAGATTGGGTCCAATCTCCGGCAGCCCGAGGTCAGCATCGCCATGAGATCCCTGCGAAACAACGGCTGGGTCGAGGAGCGGGAGATAAAGAAGGATGGGAAGGGCAGGCCGATGAAGGTCTACAGGCTCACCATATCCCTGGAAGACATAATCAGGCATTTTGAGGACGAGAAGAGGAGAGAGTCGACGAAGGTGATGGAAAATATAGATCGGCTGAAGGACCTGAGCCGAAAGCTGAGCAGCAGCTGACGAGTTTCTTCATCCCGAGGAGACGATCCGGACTATCTCCAGGTCACCGGGCTCGACCAGCTCGTCGTTCGGGACGGGGTGCCCCTCCCAGAGCGCCACCACCGTCTCAGGGTTTATTTTTAGTAGCCTGAAGAGCCCTTCGTAGGTCAGGCCCCTTTCCATGTCGATCCTTCTTTCAGAAACGCGGCCCTCGGCCAGAATCTTCACCTTTAAAGCGGTCACTCTTCTTCCTCACCGCCTGTGCCAACGAGATCATCGAGGTTCTCCTCGATCAGTTTCTTCTCCAGGTTCTCTGTCTTCTTGTCGCCCTTTCTCTCAACCTCTCTTTTCTTGAACTTAGGCACAAGCATCACCCCTGCTCTCTTTTTGATCTGAGACGGTATTAACCTTTCGTCACCTCTGCCTTCGTCCAACGCAGGCCCACTGATCGTAGATTCCGAGGTCGTCGGGGTTTGCCACCACCTTGCCGTCCCACCCGTCGGACTTCAGGGCCCCGGCCACCAGGCGGGCCTCCCTTTCTGTGTAGGTGGTGTAGATGACCACGTCTTTCGCAAGCTTTGACGACCTGAGAAGTATATCCTTCCAGAGGGGCCAGTTTACGTCGTCTATCAGCCCCACCATGAACCCCACCACCGCATCGAAGTGCAGGGGGGGAAAGAAGCGGTCCATCAGCCGGGCATCCAGGACCATCGCCCTTTCGGGGTCGAGATAACCCGACTTCAACGCCATGCAGATCTCGCAGCTGTCGAGGTCCTCAGTCCAGGGACGAAATCCGAGCTTTTTTAGGGCTTGGGTGGCCATGCCGCTCCCGCAGCATATC
>JBFESM010000009.1:0-21993 GCA_041548445.1 Methanothrix sp.
TAAAGGTCGAAGATCCTGGATATCTTAGTTATCATGTCCGGTCCCATCCCTCAATCGGAGTCGGCTGATCAGATCTTCTTCTCCTCGGGAGTTAAGACGGTTTTGACTTTGTCAGCAGAAATCGGAGGAAAAGGATAAAACAGGTATCGACCTTGAGGCTCGAAGAAAGGCAGGATCTAGGCCGGTGAACTCTTATGAAGCTCGAAGAACTGATCGCCGCGGCCCGCGGTGAGGTGGAGGTCGACCTCCTTTTAGAGGGAGCAGACGTCGTGAACACCCTCTCAGGCGAGCGGCGCCGATCGAATGTAGCGATCTCTGGCGGCACCGTGGTGGGGTTCGGCTGCGAAAGCGCGAAAAATGTCGTGGACCTCTCGGGGACGGTATTGGCCCCGGGGTTCATAGACGGCCACGTCCACCTCGAGTCGGCCATGGTGACCGTCCCCGAGTACGCTAGGGCCGTCGTCCCTCGGGGAACGACGGCCGTGGTGGCCGACCCCCACGAGATCGCCAACGTCCAGGGAGCCGAGGGGATAAGGTACATCCTCGACTCCTCGCGGCTTTCGCCTTTATCCGTCTTCGTGATGCTCCCGTCCTGTGTTCCTGCTACGCATCTTGAGACCTCGGGAGCCAGTCTCAACGCCGAGGCCCTCTCGAAGCTGATAGACGAAGAGGGCGTTTTGGGGATAGCCGAGGTTATGAACTATCCAGGAGTTTTATTCAGAGACCCCTCGGTCTTGGCGAAGATCAGGCTTGCAGGCGAGAAACCGGTCGACGGCCACTGTCCTCTCCTCTCGGGAAGGGACCTCACAGCCTACGTCGCCGCCGGGATCGGCTCGGACCACGAGTGCACATCTTCCGAGGAGGCGAAAGAGAAGCTCCGGCTCGGTATGAGGATCATGATCAGGGAGGGGACGGCCGCTAAAAACCTCGACGACCTCCTCCCCCTGGTGAACGAGGTCAATTCTAGGCGTTTTCTCTTTGTCTCCGACGACCGCCACCCCTCCGATATCCTCCGGGAGGGGCACATCGACTCCATGGTGAGGAGGGCCGTCCGGGCGGGGCTCGACCCCATCGTCGCAATTCAGATCGCAAGCCTCAACGCCGCCGAGTACTTCGGCCTCCGGGACCTCGGGGCGATTGCGCCGGGCCGGCGGGCGGATATCGTCGTTTTAGACGACCTCGACAATCTAGAGGTCCAAAAAGTCCTGAAGGACGGCGAGACCGTCGCCGAAGGCGGCCGCCTTCTCGCCTCCATCGGAGAGGCCGCGAGGCCGCGATCGTCATCGATGAAGGTCGGCGAGATCGGTCCCGAATCTTTCGATATAAAGGCCGAGGGCGACCTGGTGAGGGCGATAGGGGTGATCCAAAACCAGATCATAACGAGGTCGCTTTTCACCCGGCCGAAGGTCGACGACGAAAAAGTCGTCGCCGACGTCGAGAGGGACCTTCTGAAGATGGCCGTCGTCGAGAGGCACAGGGGAACGGGGAACGTCGGCCTCGGCCTGGTTTCGGGATTCGGCCTGGAAAGGGGGGCGATCGCGACCTCCGTCGCCCACGACTCCCACAACATCGCCTCCGTGGGGACCAGCTCGGCTGAGATTTATCGGGCGGTCTCGAAAGTTCAGGAGATGGGCGGCGGCCTCGTCGTCGTGGACGATGGAATTGTCACGGCATCCCTTCCGCTCCCGATAGCTGGCCTTCTCTCGGACCGATCGATGGACGAGGTCGCAGAGTTGATCGATGAAGTCGTGGGGGCCGCAAGAGATCTCGGCTCGATTCTGGAAGACCCCTTCATGACCCTCTCCTTCCTCTGCCTTCCGGTGATTCCTGAGCTGAAGCTGACCGACAGGGGGCTAGTCGACGTTAATCGGTTCGACTTCGTGCCCCTCTTCGTCGGAGAGGATGAAAAGGACAAGGCCCCGCTTTTTTAGGGAAGGTGAGGAGGATCAAGGCGAAGAAGATGAATCCCAAAAAGAGATCCCTCGACTCCAGCCCCGAAGGGATCTGGTTTCGCAGGAACCGAAAGAACATGTACAGCATCTCTGCCCTTTTGCCATTGGTTGAGGGCGCGGGCCTCGCCAACGGGCCGAGGGAGGGGATCATGCTCTACAGCTTCGCCTCGGCTCAGGCAGAGGAGGTCTACCGGGAGGTTTCAAGCTCAAAAGTCGAGGCGGTCTATGTTGCCGGCGGCCCTCACCCCTCGGCAAGGCCTGAAGAGGTCCTCCAGCACTTCGACTACGTCGTCATCGGCGAGGGGGAGGCGACTCTGCCGGAACTGATCGACCTGATAAAATGCAGGGGCGACCCCGAAAAGGTAAGGGGCATCGCCTACAAGAGAGATGGCATTGTCCGGATCACGCCCGGGCGGGATATCGTCGACCTGGATCGCTACCCACCTTTTCAGCCTCCGATATTCTCCCCCATCGAGATCAGCCGCGGCTGCCCCTGGGGGTGCGCCTACTGCCAGACCCCCTGCCTCTTCGGAAAGAGGATGCGCCACCGGTCGATCTCGACGATTTTGAAGTACGCCCGCTGCTACTCGGACCTGCGGTTCACGTCCCCCAACTCCTTCGCCTACGGCTCCGACGGCGTCCATCCACGGATCGACAAAGTCGAGCTGCTGCTCAAATCGCTCTCAGAGCTGGATAAGCCTATCTACTTCGGGACCTTCCCCTCGGAGGTGAGGCCCGACTTCGTCTCTGAGGAGGCCCTGGACCTGGTGGTCAAGTACTGCAAAAACCGCTACCTCAGCATCGGCGGCCAGTCGGGAAGCGACGAGGTTTTGAGAAGGATAGGAAGAGGCCACGATGTCGAGGTCGTAAGAAGGGCCTGCGACATGTGTCTCGACCGGGGAATCGTTCCGAACCTCGACCTGATCGTCGGCCTTCCGGGAGAGACGCCAGAAGATCAGAGGATGACCCTCGACCTTGCCCGCGAGGTCGTCGGGGGAGGCGGAAGGATCAGGGCCCACTACTTCATCCCCCTTCCAGACACCCCCCTCGAAGACGCCCGGCCCGCGCCGCTCTTGGACGATGTGGCGAAAGAGATGGGAAAGCTCGCCCTGGGGGGAAAGGCGACGGGGAAGTGGGCTCCCGAGGGTTAAAGGTAAAAGCGCTTGAAGGGCAACCTGTAATCGTCCTGGGGCAGGTACTTCACCACGATCCTATTTTCGTTCACCTGAATCTCCTTCACCGACTGGGAGAACATGTACCAGGCGTACCCCCGGTCCGGCAGCCTGAGCTTATCCGGCAGGCTCGATAAAAACTCCGTCTCGTTCAGGATGTAAGACCGCAAAAGCTCGCTACCCGAGGCGAAGAGGAAGGGAAAGCCCACCCGTTCCACCTCCTCTGCCATACAGGGGTCGGTCAGCCTCAGCCTCTGCTTGAGATACTGGCGGTAATCTTCCTCCGTGATCACAATCTCTTTCAATTCGCTCAACGCGATTCACCGGAACCGAGTCTTGCGAGATATGAGATAAAAATTGCGGGGCGGGTCTGCCTCGATACCCAACGTACCCGGATTCGGAAAAAATCCTCGAGCTTTCCCGGGCGGGCGGCTTTGACGGGCCATTAAGGAGGGAGGGCCCAAGGCCGCCACGCCTTTCGGGGATGAAGGGCGAAAAACCCTTCAGGATTATGTGTGAAAACAAAGGCCCGCTTTTAACCATCCAATACAGATTTTCGCGAGCTGGCTGCAGAGTCAGCCAGTTCGCTGATATCGGATATAAACGAACCGTCCGAAGATATCGAATATGGGTAAACCTTATCTTATTTACTATATGTTACTCTACCGAGACGTCCAGGTCCAGCCCCGAGAGGGCGCCCATCACGTCCTCGGCCATGGTGGCCCTCGTCTCCTCGTCGATGTCTTTTGAGAGGACAACCTTGACCCGTTTTCCCTCGACCTCGATAAGGTCGACCCTCTTTGCCGCTACGATGTTAAGCCCCTTGGCGGGATCGAGAACGCCGGTCATCATCCTCGTTACGAAATCCTCGTCCACGGCCCTCTTGCCCCTCTTCGCCTCGTACTTCATTATCGCCGCTTTCAGGCCGGAGGTCGCCAGCTGTGCGCAGTGGACTTTGTGCTTTGGAAGGCCGCCAAGCTCCTCCACCACGTCCTTGAAGTGGACGTTCTTTGCCTCTTCCAGGGTCTTGCCTTTGGCCAATTCGGTGGTTACGCTGGTGCTGGCGATGTTTGCTGCGCACCCGAAGCTCTCAAACTTTATGTCCTCGATCACCTCGGTATCGGGGGCGACCTTCATGTACAGCTGAACCATGTCGCCGCAGGCGGCGCTCCCCACCTTCGCGGTCACGTCCGCATCCTCAATCCTTCCGGGGTTTCGTGGGTTTTTGAAGTGGTCCAGGACCTTTTCGGTATATCCAAGGTTGCTCATGATCAAGCCTCGACTTTTTATTCTGCCTTCGGCCTCGCGGAGGGGACGAGGTCTACGGAACAGGCAGCTATCTTCTCGACGAGCTTTGCCAGAACCTCTTTTCTCATCCCGCCGACGAACTTGATCGATCCAACGACGAGATGGCCGCCGCCGTTGACACCGCCCGACTTGATCTCCTCTCGAAGCTCTCGAACCATCATTGGTATGTTCATCCGCACGCCCCGGCTCCTCAATACGGCGAAGTCGGGTCCGTAGCCGATGGTCACGACGGGCTTTCCATCGTATTTCTTGCAGAGACGGTCGTGGACCTCGCCCGAGGTCTTTCCCGGCGGAGGGAAGGTGAACTTGTGGGCGTAGTTCTCGACATCGAGGACGTTCAATACGGCGCCGTTCGGCAGGGTCTGGGTCTTGACGTGGGCGTAGGAGGCTCGGATCTGCTCTTCTATCGCCTCGTTCGCCTGCTCGCAGAGGAGCTGGACGATATTTCTGTGCCGATCGAGCCTTCCAAGGCATAGGATGTCGTTGACAAGGCCCCTTCCATCGTTGAACCTCAGCCAGAAGGCCTCGTAATCGAGGGCGAGAGCGATCTTCTTCAGGTCCTCCAACTTGAACCTGTCCTCGACGAGCTTTATGTACCTATCAGCCTCCGGAGCCTCGCTCCGATCGCCGACGGCCGAGACCGCCGGAAAGTGCTTGATCTTCTCCTCGACCTCGGGGTTGATCATCCTCGCGATCTCCGTTGCTATCATCCCAGTGGTGATCCCGAAGTCGCCCCCCTGGTGGGCGGGGTTTACGTGGGTTATGAGGTACTTGTCCACGGCCTCGTCGGGGTGGTGGTGGTCGACGACGAGCATCTCCAGGCCGTAGATCTGGGCCTGTCTCATGGCGGGAACGTCCTCTTCGGTGGAGCCGTTGTCCATCAGGACTATGAGCGGCATCTTCTGATCGTGGCGGGACTGGTCCTCCAGGGCGTAGGTGAGGTCTTTTGTCACGTCCTCCAGCTCGTAGAAGGGGGCCTTCGAGGGCGCACGCCTGTAGTTGTAGTGCTCGGCGTCGGCTCCCCCCACCTCTTTGATCAGAGGGAGGATCGCGGTCTCGATCGCGACCGCCGCGCTCATCCCGTCGGCGTCGGCGTGGTGCCTCATCACGATCGGCTTCGACTTAAGGATTGCCCGCCGAATCTCCTTTGCGACCTCCCTCATCTTGGGCTTGAGCCTGGTGATAATCTCGCTTTCCACCAGAAGGGGCGGGTCGCTGGGTTCGGCCCTCTCGTCGATGGACTTCTCGATCCTGCCCTTGACGACGGAGGCCTCCCCTCCCCAGAGCTGTTTCATCGACCTGACCTCGATCTGGATCTGGCCGTTTCTCACCGAGACGTCGCCGATCGTCCTCACGATCATCTCGCTGTCAATCTCGGAGTAGGCGCGAACCCCCGCCCGCTCGAAGGCGGCGCAGAAGACGAGGCCGCTATCGTCGGCCACCGTGAAGATGGTGGGCCCGCCGGTCTGCTTAACCTGGATCACCTCGCCCTCGACACAGATCATCTTTCCGACGTGACTTTGGAGCTGATCGACTCTAGTCACAGCAAGCTCCTTTCTGACCTCGAGGGTGTGGTGTTCGCCCACCTCAACGGGCTCAAGCTCGATGTTCCCGTTCGGGGCGACGTTTCTAACCCGGACGTAGATCTCCTCGCCGACTTCGGGTGTTCGCTTCAAAAACTTGTTGTGGGCAAGCCCCCGGACGTGGTCGTTCAGGTCCACGAAGGCTCCGAAGTTGGCGATCCCCGATACCTTGCCCTGGTATGTGTCACCCACCACAAGATCGCTGGTATCGCAGGCGTTCTCCAGGGTGTGTACGACGGGCTTTTTGGCGCAGTTGGTACAAAGCTCGCACTTGGTGGTGAGCTTGGCGCCGCAGACGGCGCAGAGGTACTCTCGGCCCAGGCCCCCGCACTCTTGGCAGGTCTCTGTGACTGGAATTTTGCCCTCGCCCTTGCAGACGGGACATTTCGTCGCCCCCTTGCTCACCAGGTCGTCGATATCGCTAGCAGAGGCCTCACCCAGGCTGACGGACTCGATCTTGCCGGTCCCCTTGCAGTTGGGACAGGCCCTCTCTCCAACCGTCGAATAGCCCTTGCCACCGCATTTCTCGCACAGGTTCATCCCTCTGGAGAAGACTGCCAAGGGATTTATCGGTTTTGGAGGGGACAAGGGGATAAATACCATCTCGCATCTCTTTCGGCCATGCGAGTTGTGGTTCTGAGGCTTGGCCACCGGCCAGAGCGGGACAAGAGGATCACCACCCACGTGGGCCTGGTGGCTAGAGCCTTCGGGGCCGAGGAGATGCTCCTCGCCGGAAGGGACGACAAGCTGGTCGGTGGCCTTGAGGACGTCGCCGAGAGGTGGGGCGGCGACTTTCGTGTGAGGTCCGAGGTCAGCTGGAAGCGTGAGGCGAGGCTCTGGAAGGAGGCGGGGGGCAGGATCGTCCACCTCACCATGTACGGAACGCCCCTCTCGAAGTCCATCGAAGAGATCCGTCAATCCGAGGCTGTGATGGTGGTGGTGGGAGCCGAGAAGGTCCCTCCCGATATCTACGAGATCGCCGACTGGAACGTGGGCGTCGGAAACCAGCCCCATTCGGAGGTGGCGGCTCTGGCGGTCTTTTTGGACAGGCTCTGGGAGGGCGAGGAGCTGGATAGGCAGTTCGAAGGAAAAATCGAGGTTGTCCCTAGTCCCAGGTACAAGACCGTCATCGAAAGGCGAGGAGAAGATGAGGGCTGATCGACCATTGAGAGTTCTCGTCGTCGGCCAGAACGTCCGGCACATCGCCTCTTCTGCAGCCCGGGCCGGGTGCGTTGTTTTTGCCGCGGACTGCTACTCTGATCTTGACCTGGCAGAGTCGGTTTCGCGGTCTTTTCTCCTCGACTGTGACCCCTCGATTCCTGGCGATCTCGCGAAGTCGGCCGAGCATCTGATCCAAAGAGTCCTCGATCGCGATTCCATAGACGCCCTGGTCCTGGGACCTGGCATCGAGGAGATGAGGATCGAGGGGGTCGAGGTTTTGAACAACCCGCCGGAGAAGATCTCCCAGGTCTCCGACAAGCTCTGGCTCGCCCGCTGGCTCGAACGCGAGGGCTTTGCCGCGGTTCCGACCTGTCCCATCGGTGAGGACGGGGATTTCTGGGGGTTTCCGCTGATGGTCAAGCCCCGGAAAGGAGCGGGCGGCGCCGAGAACAGGCTCGTCACGAACGACGAGGATCTGGCCCGCCTTGAGGGCGACCTGATCATCCAGGAGATGGTGGAGGGGATCCCTTCAAGCGTCTCTGTGATCGCCGACGGCGATGGGGCGGTGGCGATATCCACGAACGAGCAGCTGATCGGGACCGATTGGCTTGGTGGGAGCGGCTTTCGATACTGCGGGAACATCTCGCCCCTCGATCTCGTCCCGGACGACTCAGTCATAGCCGAAATGATCGAGATAGCTGAAGAGATCGCCATCCTGCTCCATCTTGTGGGCTCCAACGGGATCGACTTCATCCTGACAGAATCCGGCCCCGTAGTCCTGGAGGTGAACCCGAGGTTTCAGGGTAGCCTCGACGCCGTGGAGATCTCAACAGGGATGAACGTCTTTCGGGCTCACCAACTCTCTTTCGATGGAACCCTTCCCGAAATGCCGAAGCCTCGCGGGTTTGGGGGGAGAGGAGTCCTCTTCGCAAAAGACGACCTAAAAATAGAGGTGGACCTCAGAGGCTTCACTCGATGGGTCGCCGACGTCCCAAGGCCGGGATCTTTCGCGAGGAAAGGCGATCCAGTTTCATCGATCCTCAGCTTTGGAGAAAACAGGAAAAAGGCGACGGATCTGCTCCAGAGCAGAAGCTCGGCGATCTCTTGGGCATGCCACCGCCTTTGACGATTCTGATCCTGCTTTACCAGGACATGACGCGGTAGAACCAGTTGCAGATCATGGTGATGAACTTTGTCGACCCGCTCCCTTTCTCCAGCTTCTCCCGATCCTTATCACAGTACTTTTTATCCTTCATCCAAGACATGATTTTTCGGTTGTCTATCTGGAGATATAATGATATCGGTCTCACCTGCGTCCCGGACAAAACCACGAAGCCGACTTCTTCTGAGTGGCTGAGGATGGCCGGGTGAACGCCTCCCGGCGCGGCGCAATTTCGGCGGCGTTTGGCAAGGCCTGATCGAGGTCGTCGCGGCTTACTCGAAGAAAAGCTCGTGATTTGGGCGTATGCCGGCGCCAAGGCGTCTCAACTGGAGGCTGCCCCGCGAGAAAAACCAAAATCTTTATGAGACATAAGAGAGGCTTTCAACCAAGTGATGAACATGGACATTGTAACCACTATCGAATACCTTCAGTCATTGGTTGTGCTGGCGCTCTTCTTCGGAATTCTGGCGACAGGGTTCAAGGTCTGGCGCTGGAACTACGCCTGACCCACCCAAAAGAACCGCACGTTAACTCTTTTTGGTCTTGTCAACGTCGGATTCAGCGACGGCTTTCCCGAAGTCAGCTGTACTTTCCCGACCCGAGAACGATCACTTTTGTCCCTTTGAAATCGAGCTTTGAGCCCTGGCCGGGGCGTATCTGGGCCGATGCAGAGCTGAACTTGTAGCCGCTGGCGTCCACCGCTATCGAGTGCCATCCGGAGCTTAAGGAGACCCAGTAGTTCCCATCCCCATCCGTCGATACGGAGAATAGGCCGTCGATTCGGACCTTCGCCCCAGGTATTCCTGCGCCGATTTTGTCGGTGACCTTCCCCTCCAGCCACCCATATTCGTCCTGATAAGGCCCAGTTGGATAAAACGCCCCTCCTGCGGGGTACCCCACCAGAATCCCCGCCACCGAGACGGTCCCGGTCCAGACCCTGGCGGTCGACGTGGTGAAACTGAACCCCTCAATCTCCGCGTTCACGGAATAGGTCCCCGAGGGCACGTCCATGCCATAATAGCCCAGGGCGTTGGTGACTGTGCTGAAGACGCCGCCTCCAGCGCCTGATATCCTGACCCTGGCTCCGGGAACGCCGTTCCCGTAAGAGTCGACGACCTTCCCCACCAGGCCGTAAGAGGTCGGATACCCGGCCGAGCTTACCGCCAACTCCACGCTATTGCTCCAGCCTGTTACGTTGAACTGATAATAATGGGACTCAAAAGTCTCTGCGTATCGGTCCAGCCGGTACCATCCGGGGCTCACAAAGCCCTGGGATACGATCCTCCTTCCACTGTCATATAAGGTCAGAGGGCCCCATTCGGCGACATAGAGCCAGAGAGAGTAGGGGGTGCCCAGCTCCGCCTGCCCTCTGGTGACAAGGAGACCCTCCGCCTGCAGATAGAGCTGGTTTGGACTCAGCACCTCGTCGCCGATCAAAAGGTCCTGATCCGGGGCGAAGGGGTTGGCAAAGATCAGCTGAGGCACGTCGTAGCTGCTGGGCGAGTAGGGGTCCCAGTCAGGCCTTCCTGGAAGGTAGTCCGACTCCTGGCCGGGACCGAAGGGGTCCCATTCAGGTCTATCTGCTGCGAAGGGGTTTGGCAGGTATTCCGCCGCTGGCCCTTCATCAGCCCCAAGACCATTTGAGCTTAAGGCTGCTGCGAAGACCAATCCCAATAATATGCAAAGTGAAAATCGACCGATCAATTTCAAAACTTCAACCTCCCCAAAACGAAAAGCGCTCGCCAGCGACTTAAAGATTGCGGAAGGTGGGGGCGACGCCGGGATCGCGGATTTTGATGCTTATGATCGCCCTTTTTCGCCTTTCGCCAAAAAGTTTAAGTAAATTCAATTTGATCCGAATAAACTGAAATTTCCGAATAAAACGAACGAATAATACGAAAGTTGAAAGGCGAAGATCAAAAGATGGGGATGAGGTCGGCCCCTGGATCGAGGATAATTCGACTGTCATTCAAAAAATCGTCTATTCATGAAAACGCTTAACTCAGAGCAGGTTTATCGAAGAATGCCGCAGATCGAAACCCTGTAAAAAGGTGAATCGGTGTTGTGAGACAGGCTGCTGAGCAGACTGGGAACATAGTACAGAACTTATATATAGAACTGACAGATGGCCATTATATTAAAATCAATATAGGTTGGAGGAGAGTCATGAACTACCTTAGGGCTGGAGGACTGCTTTGCCTGCTCCTGGTCGCCATGGCGGCAGTTCTGCCAATGGGGGCGTTGGCACAAGCAAGTGATGCTCCAGATGAACTGGTCCCGCCGGGGGCCGAACCGTCGAATGGTGACGGCGCCGAAGTGGCGATGGATGAGGAGACGTCCGGTGAAGACGTTATCCCTCCAGAGACGACGGATGAGGAAACGTCTACTGAAGACGTTATCCCTCCAGAGACGACGGATGAGGAAACGTCTGCTGAAGATGTGATCCCACCCGAGACACCGGATGAGGAAACGTCTGGCGAAGATGTGATCCCACCCGAGACGACGGATGAGGAAACGTCTGCTGAAGATGTGATCCCACCCGAGACGACGGATGAGGAAACGTCTGCTGAAGACGTTATCCCTCCAGAGACGACGGAAGAGGCGCCTGGTGACGACGTGGTCCAACCCGAGGTCGTCGAAGATGCACCGGAAGATGCGCCTGAGGACGCTCCCAGGGAGGAGACCGGCCCAACAGAAACCACGATGACAGAAGACGCGGTCTCTGAAGGGGCTATTTCTGTCGCAGCGGGCGACGAGATGGAAGGCGCAACGAACGATACCGCAGCCGAGGAGACTCCTGAGGAGGAGACTCCAGAAGAGGAGGAGGAAGAGGAAGAACCTGAAGAGGAGCTCTCCACCACCGATCGAATATGGCGCGAGGGCAAAAATCCGGCCGACTACACCTGGGACCCCCAGACCTTCTCGGGCTTCTTCTACGATCTCGATGACGACGTGGGAACTGAAACCCTCACCGTCCACCTGAGGGAGTCGGGTGACGAATACGATCGATCCATCGAGGAGGGAGACCTGGAGTACGAGACCAAAGCCGATTCGATAGAGTTCGAGTTCGGCAGGTGGGACGAATATCAGGTCATAGGCTTCATGGCTCAGAAGTACTTCGCCGGATACATAGGCACAAATCCGGACGTCGTGGACAAGGATATCAGCCTCCTGGATGAAGAGGAGCTTCGCGAAGTTCTGATCGACGACGACGAGGAGTACACCGTCGACACCGGCTCGGTCCTGCCCCTGGAAGAGGGGTACGAGTTCCGGATCAAAGAGATCGACCTGGATGGGAACAAGGTCTGGCTCTCCCTCGCCAAGGACGGCGAGGAGGTCGACAGCAAGGTGATAGACCCGACAGACCTCGTATCGTCGACCTACAAGTACGAGGTCGACCTGAGCGGTGAAGACCTGCCGCTGGTCATGCTCCACGTGTCGAACATCTTCGCCGGGGCCGAGAGCAGCCTTGTGACCGTTGACGGCATATTCCAGATCTCCGACAGGTACACCACCGTCGCCAGCGGCGACAAGTACGGAGATATGGAGGTCGACTCGATATCTGGCGACACCATCAGGATGAGCAACGACAACTCCATCACCCTTCGGAAGGGCAAGACCGTACCGGTGATGGGGATCGTCAGCTTCCTGGTGGCCGACGCCGACGAGCTGAGGTTTGGGCCGACGGTGAAGAGGACGGGAAGTTACGAGATCAGGGGAACTATCGTCGACCCCGCAGATTATCCCGATTTCACCTGGACCCCCTACAACTTTGAGGGATTCTACTACGACATCGACGATGACGTGGGAACCGAAGAGCTGAGGGCCAGGTTCACCGGAGACAAGATCGACGACGGTGATCTCAGGTACAGGACCGAACCCGAGTCGGTGGAGTTCGACTACTCCCGCTGGGGCAGCTACAACGTCATAGGTTTCCTGGCCGAGAAGTACTTCGCCGGATACGACGACGCCGAGTTCGCTGACGAGTTCAGCGTCATAAACGAGGGCGAGCTGAGAAAGGTCCTGATAGACGACGACGAGTCCTACACGGTTAGGAGCGGCGCCACCTTCCCGTTGAAGGAGGGGTACGAGCTCCGAATAAAGGAGGTCGACCTTGACGGCAACAAAGTCTATCTGTCCATCACCAAGGACGGAGAGGAGGTCGACAGCAAGGTCGTCGAGCCCGGAAGCTCTGTTTCGAGCTCCACCTTCACCTACGATGATGAGATCGGAAGCGAGGACGTGCCTATAATCGCGGTCCACGTCCAGAGCGTCTTCCGGGGCAGGGAGGAGGACCTCGCAACGGTTGAAGGCATCTTCCAGGTATCTGACAAGGCCAGATCCGTCGAGGATGGCGAGACCTACGGCAAGATGGAGATCGACAGCGTCTCTGACAGCGGAATAACGATGGTGAACGACGGCTCCTTCAGCCTCGGCAAGGGCAAGACCATCTCCATCATGGAGAACATGTTGTTCAGGGTCTCCGACAGCGATCGAAGGCTCGTCGTCCCCGTGGTCGAGGTCAAGGCGGAGGTCAAGCCCATGAGGATCGATTTCCCGGAGGTGACGGTTGGAACTCCGGCCGAGATAATGGTGACCTCTGACGGAGGGCCGGTCATCGGCGCCCTCATCACCATCAATGGAGATGAGGCCGGGACCACCGACACCGACGGGATATACCTCTACTCGCCAAAGGTGGCGGGCAGCTTCGACATAGAGGCCAAGAAGGATGAGTACACCGATGTCAAGGGAGTACTCGTCGTGAACGAGATCCGGGAGGAGCGGTTCCTCGCCGTCACCTCGCCTCAGGAGGTCATGAAAGGTGAGAGCTTCGTGGTCAAGGCCACCATAGGCCTCGATTTGAGGCCCGTGGAGGGCGCTGACGTCGCCTTCGACGATGTAAGCATCGGCACCACCGACAGCCGCGGCACGATATCCTACGCATCCGACTCTGTAGGCGCTCACACCATCACCGCCTCCAAGGAGGGGTACGAGGACGGCTCAAGAAAGATCGTGGTTGTAACGCCGATCGAGATAACGGGCATCGAGATGGACGAGACCACCAGGGCCGGAAAGACGGTCAAGATCACCGCCACCGCCGAGAACAGGGGATCGGTCAGCGATAACACCACAGTGGAGCTGAAGGTCAACGGAAACCCCGAGGGCTCCGAGGATCTCACCGTCGTTGCTGGCGAGACAGGGTCTGTGACCTTCGAGTACAAGCCTGCGGAGCCCGGCCTGTACACCGTGGAGGTCGACGGAATCCAGAGGACACTGACGGTGGAGGAGAAGAGCAACGTCGGCATGATCGCCGGGATTCTGGTGCTCTTATTCGCCATCGGCGGTGGGGCTTACCTCTATTCGACCGGCAGACTGAACGAGATTCTGGGGCAGATCAAAAATCGTTGATCCTGCCCCCAAAACCTTCTCTTTTTTCGTCTATACCAAAAAATCGATTCCAAGCGCTCGACCCGTCCTGAAGAATCGAGCGATTTCAGGGAATCATTGATATATCGTGACTGACTCTCTCACGTCACCGTGTAGCATATCGGTTTCGGCCGACTAAAATTTCAGGATCGCGATTCACATGAACTTCTGGCAACCCAAGATCGAGACGATGAAAAAATCAGATCTTAAGGATCTGCAGCAAAGACGCCTGAAGGAAACCGTGAAGAGGGCCTACGATAACGTGCCCTTCTACCACCAGAAGATGAAAGATCTCGGCATGACGCCCCGGGACGTGACGAGCCTCGATGATGCTAGGGCCCTTCCGCAGACTAGGAAGGGCGATCTGCGGGACAATTACCCTTTCGGCCTCTTCGCCGTCCCCAAGAGCGAAATCGTGAGGGTCCACGCCTCTTCCGGGACGACGGGAAAGCCGACGGTCGTCGGCTACACCGCGAAGGACATAGAGACCTGGTCGGATATGGTGGCACGAGACCTGGTGATGGTCGGCTGCACAAAAGAGGACATATTCCAGAACGCCGTGAACTACGGCTTTTTCACGGGGGGCCTAGGCATCCACTACGGCATCGAGAGGATGGGTGCGATGGCGGTTCCCAGCGGCACTGGGAGCACCAAACGTCAGATCGAGATCATGATCGACTTCGGCGTTACGGCCCTTCACTGCACCCCCTCTTACGCCCTATACCTCGCCGAGACGGTGATTGATATGGGGATCGTCGACGACCTTTCCTTGAAGATCGGTTGCTTCGGAGCCGAGCCCTGGTCTGACGAGGCCCGCTCGGAGCTTGAGAATATGCTGAACATCAAGGCCTACGATTCCTACGGCCTCTCGGAGATGTTCGGGCCGGGCGTTGCCTTTGAGTGCCAGGAACAGAACGGCCTTCACATCTGGGAGGACCACTTTCTGGTGGAGATCGTCGATCCCGAGGGGGAGCTTTGCGCTCCCGGCGAGCGGGGCGAGCTGGTCCTCACCTCCCTCACCAAAGAGGCGATGCCCCTCATCAGGTACCACACGGGAGACGTCACCTACATGATGGAGGAGGACTGCCCCTGCGGCAGGACCAGCGTCAAGCTCCACCGGTTCCTGGGCAGGGCCGACGACATGCTGGTCGTAAGAGGCATCAACGTCTTCCCCAGCCAGATCGAGGACGTCCTTCTCAAGATGCCCGAGATCGGGGACTACTTCCAGGTGGTCGTGGACAGGAAGAGGCACGGCCTTGACGAGATCGCGATCAAGGTGGAGATGAGCGACGGTGCCTTCACCGGAGAGCTGAGCGATTTGGCACGTCTCCAGAAGAAGGTGGAAGGCGAGCTGAAGTCGGTGATGAAGATCAGGTCCAGGATCGAGCTGGTGGAGAAGGGAAGCCTCCCGCGGACCGAGGGCAAGTCCAAGAAGATCGTGGATTTGAGGGATATCTAGGTTCGGTCACAGGGCAGGGGGCCGTCAAGAGAGGCCCCCTTTATGGCCCAGGCTCGTTCTTTTTTTCGTCGTTCTTCTCAGTCTTCTCTTTCACCCTTTCGTTCAACCTCTCCAGCATGCCCTTCATCCTCTCGGAGTTGTCGCAGTGCGACCCGGTCTTGGGGCTGCAGACCGAGATGGCGTCCATCACCCGATCGGCCAGACGAAACTCCTCCATCTCCTCAAGCTTCATCAACAGGTCTGACATCTTCCGGTTGAACTGCCTGCACTTCTCAGCGTCGCAAATGGCGTCTCCATGAAGGCGGCGGAGGCTCTCGACCTCTTTCAAAAGATCTTTCCATCGCCTTCTTTCGGTCATATCATGATCTATTGGCGCCTTTGGATTGATGCGATCACCTCCTGGATGACCCCCTCGCCAAGATTATCATCGATCCCTATCTGGAAGCGTGGGGGTATAATCCTGCCCCCAAAACTGCCGTGACGATCGTTTTTATCCTCGACGTGATGCAGAATTGCCCAAAAATATTATCAGAAGATCTGGGTCGGATATCTGGCCAAGGTTTCAACAGTTAACATTCAGAAAAGAGGATGAAACGGCTTTGATCTGATTTTTCGCCAATTATTTTGGATAAATAGATCTTCTCAGGGACAAAATACTTGAAGGATAGATCACCAATAACTAATGAATTTCTTTTTAGAATATCGATAAAGGAGATCAGAGAGATGGTCGATATCGAGGATATACCTCCAAAGTTGAGGTGGGAGATCGCGGCCAAATCGGCGTCCGCGATCCCCGTAGCCTACGATCTCTTCTTCAGGAAGGCCCTAGGCGAAAGGTACGACGAGATCGAGATGCCGATCTGGACCGAGGCTGGACGGGAGGTGGGAAGGCTAGCCACCGCCCTGTGGCTGCCGGCTGACGACGCCGAGGGGATCTGCGAGACGATGGCGATAGCATCGAAGATCCTCTTCGGCCCCGAGTTCCAAGGGGAGATTACAGAGGCGGCAGATGATCGGGCCGTGTGGAAGATAACCGAGTGTCCTGTGCTCAACCGGGCGATGGAGATGGCGATGAAGCCCGATAGGATCTTGCACGCCTGCGAGGTGTACGTCAAATCGGCGGTCGAGAATCTCAACCCGAGGTACTCCCACAGTTTCGAGAAAAGGATGTGTGCTGGCGACCCCTTCTGCGAGAGCGTCGTCCGGCTCAGGTGATGGGCGGAGGGGACTATCTGGGGGCTGGGCCCTATCCCAGAGCCCGAGCCCTTTCCAGGGCGGCCCTGGCCTCATCGCCCTCTCCCAGCATCTGATGGGCCCAGCTCTTGTTGTTCCAGGCGGCTGCGTATCCAGGTTCGATCTCGAGGGCTGCATCGAAGCAGTCCAAAGCCTCCTGGTACCGGCCCAACCTGTTCAGGGTCATCCCCTTTTTGTTCCAGGCCTCCACGAACGCGGGATCGATCCTGAGGGCCTCGTCGTAACACCCCAGAGCTTCGTCGAACCGGAGGAGCATCTGGAGGGTGTTGCCCTTGTGGTACCAGCTTTCTGCGAAGTTGGGGTCGATCACCAGGGCCCTCTCATAACATCTCAAAGCCTTGTCGTAGCTTCCGGTCATCTGGAGGGCGTCACCTTTACCGTCCCAGGCGTCGGCGAGCTCCGGCTCCATCTCGAGGGCATGGTCGTAGCAGCCCACGGCCTCGCTGTAACGGCCCGACCTGCACAGAGAATCGCCCCTTTCAACCCAGTCCTCGGCGGTGTACGCCTCAACTGCGGTCACGGTCGCTTCCGGAAGCTCATCGGCGACTGGCCCCTCGGGGGATTCGTTCATCTCAGACTCGCCCAGCTCGGCGTCCACGATTGCGTCTCCGACAGCTGGACCTGCTGGAACCTCCAACTCCACCTCCCCTTCCTCAGAAGAAGAATCGAGAGCCAGGCCCAGGTCCATCAGGCTGAGACCGGGCCTTTCCGTGGGCTCTTCAGAGGTCGAGGCTTCGGAGGTCAGGTTCGCAGATGCTTCCTCCTCAGCCGCCTCGTCCCCGGAATCGGGGCCGGTGAGGCCGAGATCTGCCCCTTCGAGAGCATCCTCCACTTCGGTTATGTTCTCGGGCCCTTCAGGAGGCTCTTCGACGATGGTCTCCTTTTCAGGGCCTGAAGGAGACTGGTCGACGCTGGATATCCCCGGAACCTCGTAGACGGGCAGAGAGTCATCGAAATCGCCGTAGAAGTTTCCCTCCCAGAAGTTCGTCCCGAGATCGAAGGCGTTGTAGTTCTCGTTGTCCTGGAGGACGTTTTTGAGGATCATGTTGTCGTTGGACCCGGCGTTGATCCATATCCCATACTTGTTCTTCCAGACGACGTTCTCTTCGATGACGCTGCCGCTCGAGCCGTCGAGGAAAATGCCGTACCAGCTGTTGTCGGTGACGAGGTTGCCCCTGATCAGGTTGTCCTTCGACCTCACCTCGATCCCGGCCCAGCCGAAGCCGGCGTTTTCGAGGACGAAACCCTCGAGCCGAACGCCGTCGGCGACGAGGGTCACAGCGCTGCCACGCCCGCCAGCATCCACAATCGGCTTCTCGGCGCCGTTCCCAGCGCCGCGAAGGACGAGGGACATGTCCACCACCAGGTTCTCGCGATAGGTGCCGCCACCGACCTCCACCACGTCTCCTGGGCTCGCGGCGTCGATGGCAGCCTGGATGCTGACGTGATCGCAACCCTCGGAGCCTACTGTTATCGTGGCCGCCTCTGCCCCAGCTAGGAAGAGCGCCAGGACCGTCAATAAGTAGAAGAAGATCGAATTCGAACTCATCAAGCCTCCCGCCTGAGGGTCCTTTCTACTTCGATCTAAGAAAATGTTTTGGTGAAACCGAGCCCCGCGATTTTCCCGCCGCGCCTGAGATTCCCAAGAACAGGATTCATTGGTCATCGGTTAAGGAGCAGTTTAAATAGTCCTGTTGATTTTTGATGCATCTCACATTATACGTGTAATAAGATAGCCTGATTAATAAACTATAAATACTATAAATAATTCATTTAAAGATCGATCCCGTGAACATGTTCTGGTCCCTTTCCAACGTAATAGGACGACTTGACTGAGTGGCCCGTTCGAAGCTCTGATATCTCCAGCATACACTTTTCCTATAGGTATCGAGCTGTCTTCCTTCAGGTTCCGGATTGGACGCTGAATGGGGCGCTGGATGCGAGTCTGGCGAAGGCCAGGTCCGCCTCAGCCTCCAAACTCTGAAATCCCGTTATCAAGCCCAAGATCCAAGCCGAATCCGCTTCGCCCACTCGCAGATGCCGGCCTTCCGTCGAGAACTTATCGTAGGGAAGGTGACAGCGATGATTCGAAATCGCGACGAAAAGGTGTTATAAATCGCTCTTATCTGTGGGCAGCAGCGTAGGTGAAAGGGTCCCGATTCCGCCAGGACCTGGCCATGTAAATCAGATCTGCCTGCATCTCCGAATCGTCCACCCCAAGCCTCATCATGAGAGTTCTGATTTCCCGGCGGCTGTAGCTGCTGCTGCACAAAAACTCGGCGACTATCTCCATGAGGTCTTTGTAAGATAGCCTCGCTTCATCCTGAAAAACGTCTGCGAGAAGCGAAAGGACAGGAGGGCTTAAGGAATCGCAGTTGATCCTGATCCCCACCCTTTTGCTCACATCGTTCTCCAATCTTCTAAGGTATTTAACATCAAAACTGCCTTGTGACACTTGCATGCACCCCCGAAACCCTTCATTTCGGGTCGTGTGGTGCGGGTCCACATCTCCAGAGATCCGCACAAACCATTATCTAATGGCGTCAAGTTATTTATAACTTTCTAATATAAATTGGTACCAGTTTATAATATCCACAACGATTAACGATTATTATCGATAATTATCGATTATTAATTCGGCACGTGGGGATATGGGCGAGCAGGCCTCAGGCGACCCAGCACCATATTGAAAAATGGGTGGAAAAAAAGGCCAAAAAGAAAGGAGAGACGCAAAACTATCAGACGTATCCTACGTTGTAGTCGATGGACGTCGAGAGCCTCGCGCACTCCGCTCCGTGCAAAAAGCCCTCCTCCACCATCTTCTCGAGAAGGGAGGGATACGCAGCCCCCACCAGGTCCTGAACCGGCTTTCCGCCGCAGAAGAACTTGAAGGTCGGGGTGGCCATGACGCCGTACCTCTCGGGAGTGAAGGAGTTCTCCATGATGTTGATCCTCACGAACTTCACCTTGCCCTTGAACTTGGCGGCGTACTCCTCGAAGTGAGGCATCATCACCCGGCAGTGAGGGCAGGAGGGGGAATGAAACATGGCGAGGGTGGGCTTATCAGACCTCTCGACAACCTCTTCCCAGTTGCGGTCGGTAACGTCGACGACGTCGCTCATATTATCACCATTAATGGATTTAGATAGGATTGTCATGCAATTTATCTTTTGCTCATAATCGGTAAAGCGCCCGGAATTAGCAGATTATATAACCCCCAAGTCAAATCGTTTATCTCATGGAAGGTGCAGCGATCGCCACCAGCGGTCTTTCCATGAGGTTCAACGGCTTTACGGCCGTCGACGGGCTCGACCTCAGAATCGAGAAGGGAGAGCTATTCGGCCTTCTCGGCCCGAACGGCGCCGGAAAGAGCACCATAATCAAGATGCTGACGACGATGCTGCGGCCCACGGCGGGAGGGGCCATGGTCTGGGGCCATGACATCGCCCGGGAGAGGGACGCTGTTCGAAACTCCATCGGCGTCGTCTTCCAGGACCCGAGCGTCGACAGCCAGCTCTCGGGCCGGGAGAACCTGGACTTTCACGGCAGGATGTACGGGATGGACAAAAAGACCCGCCTGGAGAGGGTCACAGAGGTTCTCGACCTCGTAGACCTCGCAGAGAAGGCCGACGTCCTGATGGAGGACTACTCCGGCGGGATGCAGAGGAGGCTAGAGATCGCAAGGGGCCTGATGCACCACCCCCACGTCCTCTTCTTGGACGAGCCTACCCTGGGCCTTGACGCCCAGACTAGAAGGTACATCTGGCGCTACATCCTGAAGATGAACCAGGAGGAGGGCGTGACCGTCGTTTTAACGACCCACTACATGGAAGAGGCCGACCACCTCTGCGAGAGGGTCGCGATCATCGATCAGGGCAAGATCGTCGCATTGGACACCCCCGAGAACCTCAAGGACCTGATCGGGGCGGACATCGTAACCCTGGAGGTGGACGACGGCGTCACAGATGAGCAGGTGAAAGCCTTCTCGAAGTTCGATGGCGTCGAGGCGGTCGACCGGTCCGGCTCGACCCTCAACCTGAGCGTCGACCGTGGCGAGTCCCGGATCCCCGAGATCGTCCTCGAAGCCAGCAGGGCCGGGGTGAAGATAAGGTCCGTCAGCATGCACGAGCCGACCCTCGAAGACGTCTTCCTCAAGTTCACGGGCAAGAAGATCAGGGGGGCCGAGTCCTCCGGCGCCGGTCGGATGGTGGCGGTCCACAGCAGGATGAGAACCCGGAGACACTGATATGGCGAGGGTGAACGTCTACGCCATCTACAGCCTGTGGCTGCGGGAGATGATCCGCTTCTTCAGGCTGAAGAGCAGGGTCTTCGGGTCCCTGGCCCCGCCCTTCTTCTTCCTCGCCTTCCTGGGTTTCGGGTTCAAATCTGCGGCGATGCCCGATATCCCCCAGGAGGTCGACTACATCAGCTTCCTTGCGCCGGGGATCATCGGCATGACCCTCCTATTCTCATCGACCTTCGGGGGGCTCTCGATGCTCTGGGACCGGGAGTTTGGCTTTCTGCGGGAGATCATGGTGGCTCCGGTCTCAAGGCTCTCGATCGTCATCGGCCGGACCGCAGGAGGCGTCACCACCGCCGTCATGCAGGGGCTGATCATCCTCGTTCCGGGGATCGCCATGGGACTGAAAATATCCGGGCTGCCAGGATTTCTCCTATCCCTCGTCTTCATGATCCTGATCGCCATGACCTTCAACAGCCTGGGCCTTGCCTTCGCCTCTCGGATGAAGGACATGTCGGGCTTCTCGCTCATCATGAACTTCATGGTATTCCCGCTATTCCTGCTGTCGGGGGCCCTATTCCCAATATCGAACCTCCCCGTCTGGCTGAGAAGCCTCTCCTACCTCGACCCCCTCACCTACGGCGTCGACGGCCTCCGGGGCTCTCTCGTCGGCGTCAGCGCCTTCCCCCTGGCCTTCGACCTCGCGGTCCTGGCGATATGCTGCGCTGGAGCCCTGGGCCTAGGAGCTTACCTCTTTGAGATCAGCGACGTGGAGTGATGGAGGCTCTGATTTTTTTTCCTGAAGGATCAGAGCAGCATTACTTTCAGGCCGTCCAACCTCAGTTCACCAGCCTAGCCAGAGGGTATCTATCGACGCTCTCTCCTCCGGGGATGCTCCGATCCGAGTCGCAGATCCCGTCGCCATCGGCGACCGGATATCCGAGATCAACGCTTCGGCGCTGGTTCTCCCTGGCGACTCCGACATCCTGATCCCGCCGGAGAACGGCCGGATCCTCGCCGACGGCATACCCGGCGCAGAGTTTTGCACCATCGAGGGGGCGGGGCATCTCTTCTGGATCAGCCATCCGGAGGAGACCTTATCGGAGGTGGTGGGGTTTCTGGAGGGGGATGAGACGCGAGCGTCGGAGGTGGGGTGAGAGGTGAGCAAGATTATTTTTAAGCATCCGGTTTGTGAGATGTGTTTTTTGGCAGTGAAATATAATATAATAAATTTATAAAAGTGTCGATTCGCAGAACTTAGTACTTATTCTTCCA
>JBFESM010000010.1:0-21800 GCA_041548445.1 Methanothrix sp.
AACTTCCACAGGCAAGGTCAAAAAGCCGGCCCCGAAGATCGCACGAGATCGAAGAGAAGCCCTCCCCTCCGCTCTCACGCCTCGTCGATCTTCCGGAGGGCTGCCGCCCTGTTCCGCTTCGCGTCGGCAAAGCCCGGATTTATCGCGAGGGCCCTATCGTAGCTCTCCACGGCTTCCTCGTACCTTTCGAGGTTGTAGAGGGCAGCCCCCTTGTTGTTCCAGGCGCTGGCATGATCCGGATTGATCTCGATAGTCCTGTTGTAGCAGTCCAGAGCCTCCTCGTATCTTCCCAGGGCCGAGAGGACGACGCCTTTGTTGTTCCAGGCCTCCTCAAGCTCGGGGTCGGCCTCGATGGCGTTGTCGAAGGAGTCGATGGCCTCGTCGTCTCGGTCGAAGGTGTGGAGGATCCAGCCCCTGTTGTTCCAGGCCTCGGCGTGGTTTGGGTCCAGGTCAGCGGCCCGGCTGAAGAGGTCGAGGGCCTCTGCGGCCCGGCCGGCGCCGTAGACGAGGATGCCTTTTCTGTACCATGCGGCCTCGTACTCAGGATCGATCTCGATGGCGTGGTCGAGAGATTCGATCGCCTCGCCGGTCCGTTTCATCTCGGCGAGGGCGACGCCCTTGGATAGCCACGTCTCGGCCCTCTCGGGATCTATCTCCAGGGCCTGGCCGTAGCAATAGACCGCCTCGCTGGGGCGTTTCAGCTTGTAGATGGCGTACCCCTTGCTGTGCCAGGCGTCAGCGTTCTCGGGGTTGATCCTGATCACCTCGTCGTAGCACTTGATGGCGTCGAAGAACCTGTTTTGGCTGAAGAGGGCCGAGCCCTTGTTGTACCAGGCGATCTCGTACTCCGGATCGATTGCCGTCGCCCTGTCGTAATCCTCCAGGGCCTCATCGACCCTTTCCAGGTCGACGAGGGCGACCCCCCTGTTGTTCCAGGCGAGGGCGAAGGACGGGTCGATCGCGAGAGCAGAGTCGTAGCATTCGATCGCTTCATCGGCCCTCCCCAGGTCGTAGAGGGCTCTTCCCTTGTTGTACCAGGCAAGAATGAAGGACGGGTCGATCGCGAGGGACCGGTTGTAGCATTCGACCGCCTCTTCGAGCCTCCCCAGGTTGTGGAGGGCGAGCCCCTTGTTGCTCCAGGCGAGAAGGTAGCCCGAATCGGCCCCGATCGATGAATTGAAGCTCTCGACCGCCTCCTCGTACCTCTCCAAGATTCCCAGAGCCAGGCCCCTCTCGTTCCAGGTGATCTCGTCATCGGGATCGACCTTGAGAGCCCCGTCGAAGCTCTCGATCGCCTCATCGGTCCTCCCGAGGGCCAGAAGGACGCTGGCCGCCCCCTTCCAAGATCCTTCAAGCTCCGGGTTGATCCTCAGGGCGGAATCAAAGCAGTCCAGGGCCTCCTCGTTTCTGCCCAGGGCCCGAAGGGCGTTTCCCCTGTTCTGCCAGGCCTCTGCAAGATTCGGGTTCGCGTCGAGGGCGCGACCAAAACAGCGCTCGGCCTCCTCGTACCTGCCAAGAACCCCCAGGATCAGCCCCTTGTTGTTCCAGGCCTTGGCGTTCTCGGGATCGATCGCCAGGGACCGGTTGTAGCAGTCCAAGGCCTCTTCCACCCTGCCAAGAAAGCTCAGAGAATTTCCCATCTCGTACCAGGCCCTGGCGTTCTCCGGATCGATTCCCAGGGCTCGATCAAAAGATTCGGCCGCCATCTCTCGGTCGCTGAGGTTGTAGAGGGCGATCTCGCCTTTGAGTGCCCAGGCCTCGGCCTGGTCGGGGTCGAGGTCGAGAGATCTGTTTATAAATTGCAGAGCGAGGTCGACAGAGCCCTCCTGAAGGGATCGGTTCGCATCTTCGAAGAGGTCGGCGGCCGACCTCTCCTCGGCTGAAGAAGGAGCCGCCAAAGCGAAGATCAAAATCAAAATCAGGATCGAGATCGGGATCAAGGTCGGCAAGATGGGGGCCCCGCGTCTCATGAGAGCAAAATCAAACTCGCCTTCGATATATCTTTTGGTGGCCCTCGCCTCGATCGCCTAGGCGCCCTCGATCCCGAACCATCGAAGGCTACGACGAGCTGAGCTCGATGAACTTATCGTAGCACTCGACGGCCTGCCTGTGCTGGCCCAGCTTGTAGAAGTCGTCACCCTTCCGGTTCCAGCTCCTCACGTCCCTGGGATCGATGGCTAGAGCCCGATCGTAGCTTTCTACCGCCTCCTGGTACCGGCCGAGCCCGTCGAGGGCCGTCCCCCGCGTGTACCAGATCTCTGCAGAGTTCGGGTCGATCTCCGTCGCCCGATCGTAGCTCTCGATCGCCTCCTCAAGCCTTCCCAGCCTCTGTTGGGCAAGTCCCCTCTCGTACCAGACCTTTTCGTCTGAAGAGTCGATCTCGAGCGCCCGGTCGTAACAATCTATGGCATCGATGTACCTACCCATGGTGTAGAGGAGATGACCCTTGCCCTGCCAGGCCTTGACGAAGTTCGGATCGACTTCGGCGGCTCTGCTGTAGCATTCGAGGGCCTCTTCGCCTCGTTCCGTCCCCTTCAGGACCTTCCCCTTCTCGTACCAGGCCTCTGCATTGGAGGGGTCGGCCAAGATCGCCTTCTCGTAAGATGCGATGGCGTCCTCGGACTTTCCCTGACTCTCGAAGATGGCGCCTTTGCCGCGCCACGCCTCGCCCCGGGCCGGATCTATGGCGATCGCCTCGTCGTATGAACTGAGGGCATCTTCCAGTCTGCCCGACTTCTTCAGGGCGGAGCCCTTCAGAGACCACGCCCCGGCGTCCCGCGGATCGATGGCGATGGCCCGGTCGTAAGACGAGATCGCATCGTCGAGCTTTCCCACCTCTTCATAGACTGCTCCCTTCCCGATCCAAAACTCCTTGGCCGATGAGTTGATCCCGATCGCCCGATCGTAGCAGGTCAGGGCTTCGTCGTGCCTTCCGAGGCTTTGGAGGGATTGGCCCTTGCCGCTCCAGGCCTCTGCGCTCGCAGGGTCGATCTTCAGGATCTCATCGTAGCAGGCGAGGGCCTCGTCGTACATTCCGAGGCTTTGGAGGGATTGGCCCTTGCCGCTCCAGGCTTCAAGTTCCTCTGGATCGTCCGTGAGGGCCCGGTCGTAGCAGTCGACGGCACCGTCGTAATCGCCCACCATCTGGAGGGCAAAGCCCCTGTTCTGCCAGACGTCCTCAAAAGATGGATCGATCTCGACGACGTGATCGTAACACTCGGCGGCTTTTCCATAATCTCCGAGCCTCGAGAGCGCCAAGCCCTTGTTGTACCAGGCCTTCGCCTCCAGGGGAGCCACCTCTATCACCTTGTCGTAACAGTCTGCCGCCTCCTCGTACCTGCCAAGGCTGTAGAGGGCGTCTCCTTTCTCGTACCGATCGATCTCTATGACCTTGTCGTAGCATGCTATGGCATCAACGTACCTGTCCAGGCTGTAGAGGGCGACGCCCTTGTTGTACCAGAGGGAGACGTCCGACGGGCTGATCTTTAGAGCCTCGTCGTAACACTCGAACGCCTCCTCAAACTTGCCCAGCTCGTAGAGGGCAAGGCCCTTGTTCCGCCAGACCCCCTCATAAGATGGATCGATCTCGATGACCTGATTGTAGCTATCGATCGCCTCATCGAGCCTGCTGGCGTTGTAGAGGATAAAGCCCCTGTTGTACCATACGTCCGGGTTGTGGGGATGGACGGCGATCGCCCCGTCATAAGATTCGATCGCCTCCTCGTATTCGCCGAGGCTGGCGAGAGCGTCGCCTCTGCCGCGCCAGGCATCGACCCAGGAGGCGTTGATGGCGATCGCTTCATTGAAACAGCTCGCAGCCTCCCGATACCTCTCCAGCTTGCAGAGGGCGACGCCCTTGTTGTACCAGGCGTTCTCGTAAGCAGGGTCAATCCCGATCACCTCGTCGTAACACCTGACCGACTCGTTGTACCTGCCGAGGATGTAGAGGGTGTTGCACTTGTTGTTCAAAACGTCCGCATCTAGTTGGTCGGTTTCGAGGGCATTTTCGTAACAGCCGAGAGCTTCCTCGTACCTGCCGAGACGGCCCAGAGCGAGGCCCTTGTTGTACCAGGCGTTCCCGTTCGCGGGGGTCGTATCCAAAACGCGGTCGAAGCACTCTATCGCCTCCTGGTACCTGCCAAGATCGTAGAGGGCGAGCCCCTTGTTATACTCGGCGTCCTTGTAGGTCGGATCGTTATCTATCACCCGGTCGTAAGCTTCCACCGCCTCTTCTCCCCTTCCAAGACGGTCGAAGACGACGCCCTTGTTGAACCAGGCGTTCGAGTAACCAGGATCTATCGATGCCGCCCTCTCGTAACAGTCCAGGGCCTCGTCAAACCTGCCGAGGGCGTAGAGGGCGTTGCCCTTGTTGTTCCAGACGACGACGAGGGACTGATCGATCTTGAGGGCCTCGTCATAACACGCGATCGCCTCCTGGTATCTGCCCAGGCCGTAGAGGGCAAGCCCCTTGTTGTACCAGGCCGCATGGTAGAGAGGATCGATATCGGCGGCGGCATCGTAGCATTTGAAGGCATCTTCGGTCCTCCCCAGGCTGCTGAGGACTATGCCCTTGTTGAACCAGACGTCAGCTGAGGAGGGGTCGATCAATATCGCCCGGTCGTAACACTGGAGGGCCTCCTCGGGCCTTCCAAGGTTGTAGAGGGCGAGGCCCTTCCCGTGCCAGGAGGCAACGTCCAATTCGTCGATCGCGATGGCGAAGTCGTAACATTCGATCGCCTCATCGTATCTTCCCATGCCGCAGAGAGCGTGCCCCTTGTGGCGCCAGACGTCAACCTGGGCTGGGTCGATCACCAGCGCCTCGTCGTAGGATTCTGCAGCTTCCCCGTACCTTCCCAGTCTGTAGAGGGCAAGCCCCCTGGCTCGCCAGAAGTCCAGGTCCGAGGAGTTGAGCTCGAGGGCGCGGTCGTAGCAACCTACGGCCAGGTCGTACTCCTCCAGGTTGTGGAAGGCGAAGCCCTCGATGTACCAGATGTAAGGGTCTGAGGGATCTATCTCCAAAGACCGGTTGAAACAGTCGGCAGCCTCCCGAAACCTTCCCAGGTCGCTGAGGATGTAGCCCTTCAGATCCCAGGCGTCGGGATAGCCCGGATCGATATCCAGAGACTTGTTGACATAAAGAAGAGCTAGCTCGTAAGATCCGCCGGAGTAGAAGCTTATGGCCTTGCCAAGCCAGCCACCGGACTCGTCCTCCCCAAGGGCTGGATGTGCACAGATCAGAACGAAGATCAGAATTGGCAGGGCCCAGCGCTTCATGTCCAATTAAATCACTCTATTCGTCGATATATCTTGTGGTTTGAAAGAAAGCTTCAAGCCTTTCGAAGATGAAGGCCTCGCCGCCCCGCCAAAAGCGGCAGATGGTCGGGTTAGTCAGGTCCTCGGGCGAGAGCCTGATCAATTCCGCATCGGGGGCCCGACTTCTTTCAGCCTCTTCATCATCAAAAGGGCGTCCTCACCTGGACCGTAGTAGTCCTCGAGAAGGGCGATCTCCGCGTAGCCGAGCTTCGCGTAGAGGACGAGAGCCCCCCGGTTCTCCACCGCGACCTCCAGGAGGGAGTCTCTGGTGCCCTGAGAGGCGAACTCCTCTTCCAGGGCCTCCATGAGCCTTCTGCCCAGCCCCTCTCTGCGATGTTCGGGCAGAACGTCCAGGGTCACCACCTTTCCCCACTCACCGTTCACAAAGCCCATGACGAAGCCCACAACATCACCGTCTTCGGCCACCAGAACCGTCGCCTCGTCCAGGAGGAAGGAGACGGTCTCGGGCGGGAAGGCGAGATCTCGGGAAAAACAATTCTCTTCCGCGGCAAGGATCGAGGGCAGATCCCGTGCCTCCGCCCTCCTGACCCTCATCTCTTCTCTGATACCTCTTTGACGACTTCAGTGTAAGCCCCGAAGACGGCGGGAATGTCGATGGTGCCGACGACGTCGACGATTCCCATCGCAGCGATCACTTTTCCGTCCCGATCCATTATGGGGGCGACAGACACGGGAACTCCCTTGTAAACTCCGCTTTTGGGAACGGTTCTGATCGGCTTTCCGGACCTCATCACCTCTTCGAGAACCGGTCCCGAGTACCCGTCGTCGAGAACCTTCCCTTCCTCGACCCGCACACCCGGTCCCTCGGTGCTCCTCAGGGTGACCGGCAAACCCAGGATCTGGTTCACGGCCAGCGCGAGAGGGGCGAGGTCCGAGGACCCCGACTTCTCCGAAATTACCAGCTCAGCCATGGTTGGATTTCAGGCTCTAATTGTTGATATAGTCTGCCCCTCAGTACTTCTTCAGGAACCGAGCCTGGAAACCGTGGTACTTGGCAAACCCTTCCGCGTCCCTCTGGCTGAGGGTCTGGCTGTCGAAAGATACCATCTCCTGGTCGTATATCGCGTCGGGCGACTTCCTGCCGACGGCATAAGCCCTTCCGCAAGAGAGCTTCATCTTGACGACGCCGTTCACCCGTTTCTGGCTTTCGTCGACGAAGGCGCACAGGTCCGCGTAGAGGGGATCGTTCACAAGGCCCATGTAGGCGAGCTCCGACCATGCCTCGTCCACCATCGCCTTGAACCTGAGCTCGGCCCTTGATAGGACCAGCCGTTCCAGGTCCATGTGGGCGTTAAGGAGGACCGTGGCCGCCGGGTGCTCGTAGTTCTCTCTCGCCTTCAGGCCGAGGACCCGATCCTCGATCATGTCGGTCCTGCCGACGCCGTGCTCTCCTGCTATTTTGTTGAGTTTAGCGATCAGCTCGATTCCGCCCATCTTCTCGCCGTCGAGGGCGACGGGAACCCCCTCTGAGAACTCGATCTCCACCTTCGCGGGCGCTAGGCCCCTTTCCGGAGACTTGGTCCAGGCATAGATCTCCTCGGGAGGCTCGTGGAAGGTGTCTTCGAGAAGGCCGCCCTCGATGCTCCTCGACCAGAGGTTCTCGTCTATGCTCCAGGGCTTCTCCTTGGTTACTGGCACATCGATTCCGTGATCTCTCGCATAATCGATCTCCCACTCACGGCTCAGGTCCAGGTCGCGCATCGGCGCCACCACACGCAGGTCAGTCGCCCTGAAGATCGCCTCAAACCTGAGCTGGTCGTTGCCCCTGCCGGTGCAGCCGTGGCCCAGGGCGTCGGCGCCGAGTTTTCTTGCGATCTCCACCGTCTTTCTCGCGATCAGCGGCCTTGCGATGGCCGTGCCCAGGACGTAACCCTCGTAGGAGCCGTTTGCTTTGATGGCAGGAAAGATGTAATCTTTCACGAACTCCTCATTGGCGTCGATGACGTAATGCTCATCGCTCAGCTTCTTCGCCCTCTCGTTTCCCCTCTCGATGTCCTCCTTCGGCTGGCCGACGTCCGTCAGGACCGTTATCACCTTATCAAAGTCGTAACGCTCCCGGAGGAGCGGGACGCAGACCGAGGTGTCGAGGCCTCCAGAGTAAGCAAGCACTATAACTCCAGACAATTCAATATCACCCGGGGCCTACTCGGTGCTCAGTTATTTTAACTCTACGGCTTTGATGGATTGATCGATAACTCTATAACTTCTCGGCCGAGATTGGCTTCGATGACCCCTCTACTGAAGACCACCGCCCTGACGGTGGACTACGACCAGGATCGGAGGATGCTCCAGGCCCGAGGAGCGATCTCGATGCTGGTTCAGCCGGCCCTGAACAAGATCAACCAGAGGTTGGCCGAGGAGAAGCCCGCCCTGGTGAGGGAGGGCGACATAGTCGCTTCCACTTGGCTTCCGCCGATCCCCAGCGGCCCCTTCAAGAGGCTCGTCCTCAGCGAGGCGAAGATCGCCATCGGCAGGTTCGTGCCCCAGACCGTGAGCATAGAGGTCACAAGGAAGTGCGGCTGCAACTGCGATCACTGTCTGATCAAAGATGGCGAGGGCGAGCTGGGGACCGAGGATATCTTCAGGGTCGTCGACGAGGCCCAGGACCTCGGAGCATCCATAATCACATTCACAGAGGGCGACCCGCTACTAAGAGAGGACATCTTCGAGCTGATACGTCACGTCGATTCAGAGCGGGCAGTGGTGAACATGTTCACGCCGGGCCTCGAGATGACGCCGGAGAAGGCGAAAAAGCTGAAGGAATCTGGCCTATACAACATTCTCATAGGGGTCTACAGCACCGATCCCGAAGTTCACGATAAGATCAGGGGGGTCCCCGGAGCTCACGAGAAGGCGGTCGAGGCGATAAAGATGGCTCTGGATGCGGGCCTCATTGTCACCATGTCCGTCCACGTCAAGGGCGATGGGGTTTCAGAGATCTTCGACCTCTACGATTACGCGACAGAGCTTGGGGTTCACGAGTTTTCGATCTGGGAGGGGATACCGAAATCCCCCGAAGAGTGCCTCACCCAGATAGACCGAGAGACGATCCTCAGGTTCTACAGGAAGGTCAACCGCACCCCGGGCGGTCCTCGGGTCTTCGCCAGCACCTACTTCGAGGGTCAGATGCTGGGCTGCATGGCGGGACGCCGCTGGCTTCACGTGGGCGTGGACGGCGCAGTGAGGGCCTGTCCTTACATCGGCGACGATTGGGGGAACGTTCGGGACCGATCTCTCAAAGAGATATGGAAGGAGATCAGAAGGTCGGGCGACTTCGATTCTTTGCGGTCCGACTGTCCCGCCCAACGCTCGCACCTCGCCCTATGAGGGATCACTCGAAACCTGGCAGATGACGGGCTTGGTCGAGGGGGCAGCGGAAAGCCACCCTCTCGAACCATCGAATCTCTTCTGCCACCGTCTTGTCTTCTGCCACCTCTGTTATCTTCACTTCCTCGGCATCCGATATCGATCGCCTTCCATATCCCAGCCACAAAACTTTAATCAATTTCCATGAGTTTGGCGTTGCCTCTGCAATCGAAGATGGCTTTCATCGGCCGTCTCCTTTAGCCCAAAAAGTCAAGAATATCAATTTCTAAAGCGATCGTAGAGGCTGAAGACTGGATTAAAAGATCGGAAGGCATCGAAATCTCGCAGAGTCGCCATATTTAATTTTACATTGCCGACTATAAAAAAGTAGTGGAAAATTATTAGTACACACATGATCATCTTTCATCTAGAGGATCGGGCATGAGAGTCATCAGAAGTCTCAAGATGAACTTTGCCATTTGGATAAAATGGATCTTTGGTAAAAAAAGGGCCAGAATAGGAATATACGGCCCGCCCAATGCCGGAAAGACCACTTTGGCGAACAGAATCGTGAAGGAATGGAGCGGGATGGAGGTTGGCGGAACGTCTAACATACCTCACGAGACGAGGAGGGCCATGAGGACGGACGGCGTGGTTATAAACGCCAACGGATCGAGCGTCGAGCTGGACATAGTCGACACGCCCGGAATGGCTACAAAGATCGATTTCAGAGAGTTCATGGCTTACGGACTGGAAGAGGAAGAAGCTAAAAGGAGAGCGAAAGAGGCGACGGAAGGGGTTATAGAGGCTATAAAATGGCTGGAAGACCTGGACGGCGTGCTTTTGGTGATGGACTCCACAGAGGATCCCTACACCCAGGTCAACGTCACAGTGGTGGGAAACATGGAGGCTAGAAAGCTGCCCCTCTTGATCGTGGCCAATAAGATGGATCTGCCCAGAGCCTCTCCTTCCAGGATAAAGGCCGCCTTTCCGCAACACCCCCTGGTCACCATCTCAGCGCTGGACGGGTCGAACATCGATGAGCTGTATGTGGCCATAGCTAGGCACTTCGGGTGAGATGATGCGGGAAGTACAGATGGATCTGATCTCTGCTGAGAGGCTTGAGAACATGTCCTCCATGGAAAAGATCCGGCTAATACTGAACAAGGTCAAGAGAGGGAACATCGTGGTGCTGGAGCTGGGTCTGACCCCGGAGGAGGAGGTCAAGCTGATCGAGATGACGATGACCGAAATACGCCTGGACGAGTTCTCGGGCATAGAGATTGAAAGCTACCCGGTCAAGAAAGAGGGAACCCTGATAAACAAGCTCCTGGGCAAATCCGGGATTAAGACCAGGATGACAGTGATCGGACCTGCCAACCAGCTTAGAACTGTTGAGAAGGACAAGTACCAGATCAGCACCAAGGTCTCGGTCGGTGACTGACTAGCATGCCCCACATGTGCACCCGATGCAACAGCGTCTTCGAAGACGGCATGGACATTCTCGAGGGATGCCCTGTCTGCGGCTGGAACAAGTTTCTCTTCGTGAAGTCCAAAGAGAAGATAAAGGAGGTTCGAGGCGCGCTGAAGGCGTCGGAGATCGGTGGGCCCTACGAGCCCTGGCCGGAGGGCGACGATTCGCTCCGACAAATACTGAAAGCAGATCATAGCCGAGGTCGTAAAATCGGCCGCACCAAAAAGGAACGGAAAGAGGGGCCTACCCTAAAAGAAAAGCCAAATGAGATGGCAAAGGGCAAGCACGGGTTTTTTGATATCGATTCTCGCAAAGACCGATCCTCAGATCCTTCTCATCGGGGTCCTGACAAAATTCGGCTCGGTGAAGATAAGACTCTGGAAAGCATCAGGATGCCGGAGCCCGGCACTTACGAGCTGAACCTCTCCTCCCTCTTCGAGCGCGACGAGCTGGTGATGGCCGTAAAAGAGGGCACATATCTGATAGACCTATCCTCTGCCTTCAAAAAGTCCAAAAAGAATTGAAGTCGATCAATCTTCCGGATCGTCCCGCTCGACCTCGACGACCATCTTCTTCCATTGGGGGTCCACCCCTTGCAGGGACTCGGCCACGCCCGAGACGACCTTCTCCATGATCTCCTGGGTGAAGTGGTTCATGGGAATAGCTTTCCCGTCCACCACCAGTTTGACCTTCAGACTTATCCACCTCCCCATCTCAGTGCCAGATCCTTTCAACCCGAGAGTTTAGCGGATCTCTTGTGAAGGCCTTGTTGAAGGCCTTCAAGCTCCTCCGAAGATCATCTGTTCTGGCGTGGTTTTGGCCGTCTGCCCGATGGAGAAGGGCGGAGTGTACAACGTGACCCGCGAAAAGGTCGAGTTGCTCACGGAGATCGAGAAACCGGGCGTGAAAGTTATGGGCGTGGGGGCACCCAACTCTATCGGCTCGGTGCTGGGCTTGCCCGCGAAGGTGCCGAAGCTTCTGCCCAGGCTCCTGACGTCCACCGCATTTGTGGTGGTTTTGGGCGTGTCTAGGGTGTACGTTATGACCACAGGAGTCATGCTGGACTTTATCTCCGCTTTTTTGCCAAGAGTGCTCAGATCAATAGGAGTTCCGGCAGCTGCGACCATGCCCACCAGGAGCATGGTGGCAATCAGAGCCGTCAAAATTATTTTCATGGATAACCTAACCTCCCTGTTCCTATGGACCCGGTCTTTGAATTATTACCATTTATTCCTTTTGATGAAAGACTGCAAGACAAATCCCGATCCACCCCGAAGTTCCAGGAGAGGAAGGTTCCCAGATCCTCGTTATAGATCTATCGTCGTATTCAAAAAGCCTGAAGATCGGACCCAGGCCCAAAAGAGCCCAAACCCGAAGGTCACCAGAAGGTGTAGCCGAAGTATCTGGCCGCAAAAACCATGCCCGTCGCTATGATCAAAATCCCGAAACCTCCCGTAATCCACTTACCCAGCGCGATGTACCTCTCGCCGATGGCCCCGCAGAAGGTGCGAGAGAAGGTGGATATGGGTATTATCGGAACGCCGTGTCCCACGCCGAAGACGAAGAGCATCAGACCTCCCGTGATCGGGGAGACGTTCTGAGCCATCAGCCAGATCAGGACCGGAAAGACGAGAGATACGGCGCAGGGAGCCCAGCCCAGGGCGAAGAAGACCCCCAGGGTGAAGGCCCCCACGAAGGCCGAGTACTTGAATAGGCCGACGGAGATGTTTATGAACTGCTCCATGAAGCTCTTCTTCGACCTCACGTCTTCCGCCTCCACAACTCTTTGGCGATGGAGCCGAGAGGCCAAAGGCTCGAGGATCTCGCCGAGGGGCTTGAAGCTGGTGATGCCAAGGGTTATCATCAGCACTCCGGCGGCCAGGTCGAAGAACCGGGAGTCTCTTACGAAGATGCCCAGGTTTGATATGAACAGGCCGATGAAGAAGAATACCATCGCCATCCCCAGGGTGAAGGCCACGCCTATCAATAGGCCCTCTTTGGGTGAGGACTTGCCCTCGTCAGGCATCAGGATTTTTCTTCGATGAGAGGTCATCAGGTAACTGAAGACCGCGATCAAGAGGGCAAGAGAGCAGGGTGCTAGGGACGTTACGATCCCAAGGCCGAACATGCCGATGAAGGTGACTTCGCGGGCGGCAGAGCCGATCCCGCCCATCTGCCGACCACCATCGGAATTTCGAGAGGCAGAAACGGCGGTATGGAGGGATTCGGCGGTCTGGACCCCCTCCACCATCCCCTCTCCGATCTGGTAGACGTGGTAAACCCTCGATATCTGACCCTGATCGTTCACGATAATTATGGTGGGGTTTGCAAAGCCGCTCCCCCGGCTCCAGTAATCGATGTACTTGCCGGCCACTGGAAAGGGATCGAAGTCCTCGATCCAGGGCCATGATATGTCGGCGCCCCACCACGACTCCGCGAGGGATCTTCCGTCTTTTGAGTAGGGGTTCTTCCTAACGTTTATGGTGACGATTTCAGACTCTGGGTATGTCTCTTTCAGCCTCGAGAGCTCTTCGACCTGAGCCTTCAGCGCCTCTTCACATTCGATGCAGAGGGGAGTTTCTATGTTGGTTATGTGGATGATCAGGGCCTTTTCATCGAAATCCGCGAGCTTGATGGGATTTCCGTCCAGATCGACCGCTTCAAAGCTCGGGGCTGAGGTTGCAACTTCCGAGACGGCGAAGCAGGCTGGGAGGAGGCCGAGGACGGCCAGAAGCGATGCGATCCCCAGGATCAGGGCGGTCTTTCCCTCCAAGTTCACGAATCTCACCGGTCCCAGCTGGCGGAGTTCTCGTCATGGAGAACGATGGCGTCGTTCAGATAAGATCTGATCCATCCCTCGCCCCTGTAGCCTAGGGCGCTGTGCCAGCCGACCGTTGCATTTCCGTCGGGGCCGGGCGCCAGGGTGAGAAAGACGGTCAAGGGAACGAGCCTTGGATTGCCGCTGGGATCGTAGACGTCAAGTCCCGTCCAGCCCTTCTCCAACTCGCTGTCGACCAGAACGTCTATGTAGGTCACGTCATCGCCGAGATCCCCGAGGACCTTTTTGATGTCGGCCTCCTGACTGATGCAGGCATGACAGTTGGTTTTATGGATAAGCACGATCACCGGCTTCTCAGCCAGCGGATCGAGAGCCCAGGAGGGGTGGCCGACCGCGGACCCCGCATTCGAATGTTGAGCCGGGTATGCGATCCACCAATCCTCGGGACCAGACCCGATGGAATGCCCCAGGCCGCCCTCTCCAGTGGCGGCGAAACTCAGGATGCAGGCTGCCAGGATGAACGTCAATGCCAGGTTCTTAGCGTTGATCGGTGACAAAATTTTACCAACTCCCACTTCTGGTCATACTATCATGAGATTTATCATCTTTCCCCCTCGTTTCTCACAATCGCTCTGGCGGCCTCTGGCCCTTGCCCTTTCTTCGAATAGGGGGACAAATCCAAAGATCTGAATTTGTACATCTTCCGGTCTGTCAGGTAATCAACCCACTCCAAAGACGGAGGTAAGCTGAGTTTGTATATAACGCTGTCGTTTCTTTTGAGCTCGCCGGGCTGAATAAGGCTTTTAAGGCGTTCGACGTTCTTTCTTTGGCCTTTGTCAGGATGGCTCGTTCCGATCTGGCTTGAGCCCACAAAAGATCGAAATGCTTTGATCCGAAAATTTCGGGGAAAGGGGGGGTAGACCCTCAGAGAAAAGGCCTTTTCGCTTGGAAGAAGGGGGTCTATTTGAAGCGTTCGTTTGGAGCGAAGCGAAACTGCACAGCCCTCTGCCTTCCGTAACCCCGAAGGGCGCAATGAGGGAAATCGCCAGAACATTTTTGTTCCGGCCGGGGTTTGTAAAGGCCGACCGCATCAAAGATAAAGAGAGAGATCTACATGGTCGTCGTCCTTGAGATGCCCCGCCATGTGGAGCAGAGAAAGGGAATGGGGACGAAAATGACTGTGATATGCAAAAATCTGCGGCAGGGAATGCAAGATCCATGGAGCAGGACCGTCTTCTGCTCTCATGCGGGAGTTTCTGCTAGCGGAAAGACGCGATCAAACGGACCGAAGATCTCGATATTTTAAGGAGGATGTGCCATATGCGAAACGATATGAGGTTGTTATCAAAGCTTGGAGCGCTCCTGGTTATCGCGGCCGCCCTGGTCGGCGGCGCTTACGCTGGCTGCACTAGCTGTAGTGGTGGTGGAAGCGGAGGAACATGGTCGTCGGGTCTGGCCTTCATAGGCGCCTCTGCGGAAGGCACCTCCTCGATGGAGAAGCCCTCTGGAAACGAGGCGTCTATCGCGGCAGAACCAAATGCTGCGTCGTCTGTGATCACCGCCAGGGCGCTCTTCGAAGACCAGAATGGCGAAGCGAAACACGTGATGGCTTACGTCGGCGTTCCCGGGGATGCCTCTTACATCGAGGGATCGATCCACCTGCCCCTGGACCAGGTATTCAATGAGGACGACACCCTGAAGTCGCCCGCCGAGATTGCGGCAATTTTCGGTGCGGCCGGGATCACTGAGGGCGATCCCATCGTCATATACAGCGACTATTTCGTCAACGGGTACGACACCTTCGCCTTCTGGGTCATGAAATACCTGGGCCACGAGGACGTCGTCCTCCTGGAGGGGACGAGAGGTGGCCGCGAGGCTGCAGGGCTGAAGTTCGTCGCGAACCCCTCCCCGAAGGCGGCTGAGACCTACAACCCCGATCCCAACCTCGCCATCCTCGCCACCGACGATCAGCTCGCGGACTCTCAGCTGATTGACGCGAGGAGCCCGGCAGAGTATGATGCCTGGCACATGGAGGGGGCGACGAACGTCGACTCCTCAACGGTAATGGGAATATCCGGACTTGCCGACGAACAGGCCCTGAATCAGGCCTTCAGCGGCCTGGACGAAGACCTGCCGGTGGTCGTCTACTCCAGCAAGGGAGGCCAGGCCTCGATAGTCTGGTATGCCCTCTATGCCCAGGGGTACGAGGCCAGCCTCCGCACCCTGGGAAGCCAGAGCTGAAACCTGAAAGATCGGAAGAAGAAGATAGATCCTCGGGAAGAGGGAGAATCCTGGGGATCGATGGACCGTGGCCCTGACCCCTTGCAGGGCGGGGACCACGCCTTCGTCTATTTTTAATAAAAGATCGATCCGGCTCGACTTCAACCCTTCATTTCTTATCTAGAATCTTTATCAAATGGTAACCGAACTCGGTCTTCACCGGACCGACCACCTTTCCCTTATCTCCCTCGAAGGCGGCCCGCTCGAACTCGGGTACCATCTTGCCCTTGCCGAACCATCCCAGGTCGCCCTTGCTCTTTGCCGATGGGCAGTCGGAGTACTTTCGAGCCATCTCCGCGAAGTTTTCACCCTTTCTGATCTTGGCGAGGACTTCCTGCGCCTTCTTCTCGTTTTTTACGAGGATGTGGGCTGCGTGAACCTGTTTCGTCATGGAAAGTTCGAGAGGTCTGGCCGGATAAAAAGGTTGTGCGGATTTGTTGATCAGCTGGACGGAGCCATGCGGTAATGCTCTTTTGGGATCTTTATCTCGAACCTGGCTCCCTCGCCCTCAAGGCCGGTCTCCCTGATCGAGATCCCCGTGATCCCCAATATCTCCCTCGCAAGAAAGAGGCCGTATCCGGTGTTTCTCCCGAAGGCCTGATGGAAGATCCGCTCTTTATGGGGGGCGGCAACTCCAACGCCGTCGTCCTCAAAGAGAATCACTCCGAGATCATCGAGATCTCGAAATGATATCCTGATATCGGCCGTTATTTCGCCGTGCATGACCGAGTTATCCAATAGGTTGATGAAGACCTTCTCTATCAGTGGATCGGCGAAGACCTCCACCGGCCCAGTTTCGAGCTTCAACCGGATGCCATTCAGATGGACGGATGATGCCGCCTTTTCAGCCAGCGTCTCGACCCGCTGCCACCGGGGAGCTTTCACACCCATATCCTGGTAGTCCCGGGTGAAGGCGATCTGGCGTCGGGCCGATTCCACCAGATCCAGGATGCTGGATGCGCATTTTTGCATAGAGGGTTCAGTGGGCACCATCTCGCTGAGCATCTGAGCGTACCCCTCGATCGCCGAGATCCGGTTCATGAGGTCGTGCCGGGTGACGCTTCCAAGGAGGTTCAGCTTTTTGTTCGTCTCCTTGAGGGCCTCTTCAGCAAGCTTTCGATCGGTGATATCCTGTCCCGAAGACTGAAATTCGACGACATCTCCCTCCTCGTCCAGTATCGCGCGATCCGTCCACTGTTGCCATCTCACCTCACATTCCGGCAGGTTCACCCTATGAACACAGGTCGCCACGGGACGATCTATGGAGAGCGATGCTAAATGATCCCTCGTCTTTTGTCGGTCCTCTTCGGGGATCAGTAACATGAAGTTGCACCCGACGAGCTCATCTCGGCTTTTTCCAAAGTAGCGGCAGTAGGCGTCGTTGACGAAGGTGAGGGTCCCATCGGGCAAGAAGCGACAGATCAGGTCGGTCTGGTCTTCCACCAGGGTTCTGTACTTCTCCTCGCTATTCCTAAGGGCCTCTTCCGTCCGCTTTTGATCGGTGATGTCTATGCTGACGCCCAGGGCGGCTCGCATATTTCCCTTCTCGTCAAAAAGTGGATAGGTCGAAAAGAGGGCGGGAAACTTCTCCCCGGATTTCCGTACCAGGGTCGTAGACCCCGAAAATCCCCTTTTTCCTTCCCTCATCAGCCGGTGCATCTCGGGAAAGATGGCCACATCCTCTGAGAGATGAAGCCGTGAGACCGTCTTTCCCACCACCTCTTCGTGCTTGTAGCCGAATATCTTCTCGGCTCCAGGACTGAACTCGAGGATGGTGGGGTCGGGGTCTTGGGCGTCGGTTATGATGAAAGAGATGTTCTCCGCAGCCTCGAAGATGGCTTGAAGCTGCTCTTCGCTCTTCCTGTGCTCCTCCTCTGTCTGGAGGCGCACGATGGCGTTTCCGGTCATGGCGGCGATCGTCTCAAGAGCGCTCCGTCTCGAGGGGGGGACCTCATCTGAGGTGTGAGTTCCGACGCTGTAGTAGCCTATGACCTCGCCCTCGTGGTGGACCGGGACCACGGCCATGGCGCGGAGTCCCTCCCGCTCTCGCGCCTCCTGGAGGGGCAGATCTCTATCTTGAGATCGGATGTAGATCGGCTTTTTGGCTTTTGCGATCAACGATGAACTCGGACTCCGCTTCCTTTGAGATATCGCCTCGATGAAGTCGGAAGAGAACCCGATCGAGTGGGAGAGGATGAAGCTTCCAGAGCTTCCGTCCAGAAGATACATGGTTCCGCAATCGGTTCCCGAGATCTCGATCGCCGCCTCGACGCAGAGCTTCAGGGCAAGTGAAAGGGTGGTAGCACCAGAAAGTTTGAGAGCCAGTTCTCGCTGTATGAGATCCCCCTTTCTGGCTCTTTCGCGGTCTGCAGCCTGCCGGATCTGATGGGAAAGCTCTGCGAAGAGCACCTTTGGGTTTCCGTCTTTTTGCATGTAATAGTCGGCGCCGCAGTTCAAGGCCTCGATAACCACCTCTTCTCTGCTCTTGCCGGTGAAAAGGATGAAGGGCAGGTCGAGCGTTCGGTTTCGAACCGCCTTGAGAAAGGTGATGCCGTCCATCTCGGGCATGGCGTAATCGGAGATGACGACCTCGTAGGGGCATCTTTCGTCGTTCAGCTTTTCCAGAGACTCGGCCGCCGATTCCGTCGTATCGACCAAGATATCTCCAGACCTCACAAGGAAGATCCGGGTCAGCTCCAAAATGTTAGGATCGTCGTCCACCATCAGGACCCGGATCATGAACGTCCTCCAACGAACTTGCCGAAGAGAGCTTCAACGGACGTATCAAAATCTGACCACAACTGATTAGAGATTGGATTGATAACAAGAAGAGAATGTTTCCGATATTTCGATTCTTCTTTCAAGATTCGGCCTGTCATTTCAGGATATCCCCTGCACCGCGTTTTTGCCTGACGGTTCTTATCCGGGCGGTACCACCATCATCAAAGCCATATTTCGAATTTCATCCCCTAAATAGCTTATGAGGATTCCAGATCTACCTCTGTAATTACTTCTCTTTTCCCCTACTCAAATTTATAATTGTAAACTTTCATTTTAAAATTCTGACCGGCAGGGAAACAAACCTATGAGGCTCAGGTATCGGGCGCAGGCTTCGTCTTCCTGAGCCGTTTGGAATATCCTCTTCAGGGGGCAAACTTCAGCCTGAGCCCTTTGGCAATGGGGGCCTTCAAGTCCGCAGATTTTGGCCCAGTTGATTTGATGGGTTTTGGATCGCAATAGACTGCCCGCTTTTTGAGAAAACGAGAGGTGCGGACCGGGGCGCACGACTCGACTTTGGCCTTTCAGGCTCACTCGCCCTTGTCCTGGATCGCGGTGGCGATCTCGGGCCTCAGGTGGGCGTCGGGGGCGACGTCGTAGACCTCTCCTTTTATGAACTTCTCCACCAGCTCTTTTGCCACGTAATCCGGGTACTGTATCGGCGGATGTTTCATGGTGTAGGCCGATATCTCGATCAGGGTTCCTCCGATCTTCCTGTCGATGGCCAATTTACAGATCCTTATGGCGTCTATGGTGGACCCGCCGCTGTTGGGTGAATCCTCGACCGAGAGCCTCAGCTCAAGATCGATGGGGACGTCTCCGAAGATCCTACCTTCCATCCTCAAAAAACAGATCTTGTTGTCCTTCTGCCATGGAACGTAGTCTGAGGGGCCGATGTGGATGTCGTCGGCCATGAGGGGTGCGTCGAGGACCGACTGGACAGCCTCGGTCTTGGATATCTTCTTGGACTTGAGACGCTCCTGGTTGAGCATGTTCAAAAAGTCGGTGTTTCCGCCGGTGTTGAGCTGGTAAGTCCGATCGAGCTTGCATCCCCGGTCGTTGAAGAGCTTGGCCAGGGTCCTGTGTACGATGGTCGCGCCGATCTGGCTCTTGACGTCGTCACCAACTATCGGTATTCCCGCGTCCTTGAACTTCTTTGCCCACGCGGGATCGGAGGCGATGAAGACGGGCATGCAGTTCACGTAGCCGATCCCGGCGTCGAGGGCAGCTTGGGCGTAGAAACGACTAGCCTCCTCCGAGCCGACGGGCATGTAGTTGATCAAAACCTCTGCGCCGCACTCTTCAAGCTCCTTCACGACGTCGCAGGGCTCCATGTCCGAGACGACGAAGGTCTTGTTGTCGTCGTAAGAGGACATGTGAGGGGCCACACCGTCCAGGACCGGTCCCTTTTTCACCTCAACGCCCATGTATGGAACGTCAGAATAGAATACCTTGGTGCAGTTTGGTGGGGCGAAAATGGCATCGCTCACGTCTTTTCCCACCTTTCTTTCGTCTATGTCGAAAGCTGCCACCACCTCTATGTCACCCGGCCTGTAACCGCCGACGGACCGATGCATAAGGCCGATACAATTTTCATCATCAGAATTTTTATAATATTCAATCCCTTGGATGAGAGAGCTGGCGCAGTTGCCGAGACCGGCAATTGCTAATTTTATTTTTTTCAACCTCATCGCCTCCCAAATTCACCTGAAGTAGTAAAACTTGACGCGCTACCGAGTATGCTACATTTCTATTAGATAAATCTATAGGCCATCTCGACCGCATAATTTGACCTTCGAGCGGTCGTCCGAAGTTAATTTTTGTCCTCCTCGATACGGCGAATTTCAGCTGGAAAAATAGGGAGACGACAATGGCCCCATCGATCCACCAGCTTCAAGATACGTCAACCGGCATCTCATCGCTCTTCAGGACTTGTCCTGGGGTAGGACCCCAGAACTTTGGTCATGGCGGCCCTCTTTTTTATCCTGGCCAGGGCCTCCTCGACGAGGGGGTCGGAGACGTGCCCCTCAAGGTCGATGAAGAAGTAGTAGTCGCCGAGGCCCAGCTTGCTGGGCCGGGACTCGATCTTGGTTAGGTTGATCTTTCTGACCGCAAACTCTCCCAGAACCTCCCAGAGGGCTCCAGGCTCGGCCCGCTCCAGGTATATGGCTAGAGACGTCTTGTCACGGCCCGTCGGCTCCGGCATCTTTCGACCGACCACCGCAAACCGGGTCACGTTCTGGTCCGAGTCCTGGACGTTCCGGTCGATGACATTGAGGCCGTAGCGTTCTGCAGCCTCGGCGTCGGCGATGGCCGCCATCTCAGAAAACTCCTGGGCGAGCTTTGCGGCGTGGCTGGTGGAGCCGGTAGTCCTCAATTCGGCTTCGGGGAACTGGCGTTTGAGGTAGCCCCTGCACTGGGCCAGGGCTTGGGGGTGAGAGAGGATCACCTTCACCCCTTCGGACCTCCCGATGCCCAGGAGGCAGTGTCTCACCTGGAGGTTGATCTCGCCTACGATCTTGACGTCGCGTCTGAGAAGGGCGTCTAGGGTCATGCCGACCGACCCCTCGAGGCTGTTTTCCAGGGGAACGACCCCGATCTCCACTTCACTCATCTCGACGGAGGCGATCACCTCATCAAAGTCTCGGAAGTAGCGGAGGTCGGCAGCAGGAAGGTATTTTCTTGCGGCCTTCTCAGAGAAGGTTCCTTCCGGCCCCAAAACCCCGATCAATTTGCTCATTTCATCTCTCTTAGCAGCTCTTTTGCCCTGTCGACGTTGATCTTCTTCTCTGCAGCCATTTTAGCTGCCAAGGCTTCGATCTCGTCGCCGACGGCTCCGGCCTCGACGGCGACGTTCCTGGCGTGGAGGGACATGTGCCCCCTCTGGATTCCCTCGGTGGCAAGAGCCCTCAGGGCGGCGAAGTTCTGGGCGAGGCCCACCGAGACGAGGATCCTTCCCAGGTCGTCGGCCGATTTGAGCCCCAGGATCTTCACGTTGGCCCTGGCGACGGGATGGACCCTCGTTGCGCCACCGACGGTCCCGACGGCGACGGGAAGCTCGATCGAGCCGACGAGGTCGCCGTCCTTGTTCTTTTCGTATACCGATAAAGATCTGTAGGCTCCGCCTCTGGCGGCGTAAGAGTGGGCTCCGGCCTCGATGGCCCTCGTGTCGTTTCCACTTGCCATCGTCACGGCCGTCACGCCGTTCATGATCCCCTTGTTGTGGGTTGCGGCCCTGTAGGGGTCGCTTTCGGCAAGAGCGCTCGCAAGGACCATGGCGTCGACGACCTCGGATCCTCCTATCTCCTCGGCCTTGAAGACGGCCCGGGCCCTTGCCACCCTCAGGTCGGCGAGGTTCGATATTATCCTGAGATAGACCTTGCCGCCGGTGATCTCCTCGATGAAAGGTGCAAGGGCCTCGGCCATGGTGTTGACGGCGTTCGCGCCCATGGCGTCCCTGCAGTCGACGAGAAGGTGGACGACCACCATCGGGCCTTTCCTGGTGGATACGACATTCGCCTCGAGGCCTACGACGCCGCCCCCGTATCTGACCAGCATCGGGTCTTTCTCGTTCGCCTTTGCTGCGATCTCCTCAGTTCGGGCGAGGATGGAGAGCCTTGCACCGTGGGGGTCGTCGACCCCTGTCACCTGGATCAGAGCCCTCATAACGGGCCTGGTGCTGCTGGTGACAAACCCGCCGCCCGCGAGGGCCATCCTCGCCCCGTTGCTGGCGGCGGCGATCACCGAGGGCTCCTCCGTCGCCATGGGGATCAAAACGTCCCGCCCGTCGATCAGAAAGTTGGTCGCAATCCCCAGAGGGATCTGGAAGAGGCCCACGACGTTCTCTAC
>JBFESM010000011.1:0-20072 GCA_041548445.1 Methanothrix sp.
CTTTTGGTTAGTAATCGCCCTTACCGTTGTGGTATTGGGAATTTGGATATACGGCCTCTACTTTAACTTCAAGAAGTGGGGGATGGGATCCACCGGTTATCAAGATGAACTGCGTAACAGCTTCTGGCTTTTTATCGCAACATGGATTCATGAAGCTTTCAAAGATGGCGTATCGGTATTTATAAAAACGCTCGTTCTCGATGTGCTGCTTCTCAGGCGGACTCTCAGGAGGAGTCCCGTGAGATGGGTCATGCACATAACCATGTTCTATGGGTTCTTGACCCTCGCCGCCCTTTCGGGCCTCGGCCTCTTCATGGACATAATCGAGCACTTCAATGTCCTGGGCCTCGCCCACCAGGCTGAGATGGTAAAGGGCTTTATGGAGCTGCCCTTCGACATCTTCGGCTACCTGCTCCTCTTCGGAGCCACGATCGCCGTTCTGAGAAGGGTCGTACTCAGAGAGGTCAGATCCCGAACCTCGGCCTATGACGTGGTTCTCCTCGGCGGCGTATTTCTGATCACCATAAGCGGGTTCTATGCGGAGTGGCTGCGAGGCAACGCCTTCCTGGTCGGAAACGCCTTCGCAAACCCGATATATGCACCTCACTTCTCCCTGCTCCACACATTATTGGCGCTGGCCCTCTTCGTAGTGATTCTTCCATGGAGCAAGTACATGCACATAATAGCCGGGCCACTGACGATTCTCGCAAACAGAGGAGGCGAATAAAATGGCTGACGCAGGAAACGAGAAAAAGCCCCTCGTATCAGGATACCTCATGTCCACCCAGTTCATGGAGCTGGACGGATGCACCCGATGTCAGGAGTGCATGAAGTGGTGTCCTACTTTTGATGTGAGGCAGGACCGCCCAGAGATCACTCCCATGTACAAGATCGCCAAGTTCAGGGAGCTGCTCGGAAGCCAGCACGGCCTGAGGGCGAAGCTCTTCGGGACCAAGCCCCTGAACGAGGATGAGCTCAACAAGTTCATGGAAGACACCTACATGTGCACCACATGTGGCGTCTGCGGTACAGTCTGCGAGTCCGCCATAAACACCGTCGAGCTCTGGGAGGCCATGAGACCGAACATGGTGGCCAGAGGAAACGGTCCTTACGGAAAGCAGTCCTTCTTCCCGATGCTCCTTGGAAAGGACAGAAACCCCTTCCAGGCAAAGCAGGAGGAGCGGCTCTGCTGGGTCCCCAAGGACGCAACGGTTTTGGAGTCGGAGAAGGTTGCATACTTCGCAGGCTGCACCGCCGCCTACAGGCAACAGGCCCTCGCCGTCGCTTCTGTCCGGCTGATGAACAACCTAAACATACCCTTCTGCATGCTCGGCGCTGACGAGTGGTGTTGCGCCTCGGCTCTGATCAGGACCGGCCAGAGGCCTGTAATGCGGGATCACGCCGTTCACAACATCGATGCGCTGAAGGACAGAGGAGCCGAGACCGTCCTCTTCGCCTGTGCAGGATGTCTGCGAGCTGCCACCATCGACTGGCCTCGGTGGTATGAGGGTTACATCCCCTACAAGACGATGCCCCTCTCCGTCTACCTGAGGGAGAAGGTAAGAAGCGGCGAGGTGGAGTGGAAGAGACCCCTCGACTTCAAGGTAACCTACCACGACCCCTGCCACAACGGAAGACACCTGATGCACGTCAAGGGAAGAGACTGGTCCTTCGAGGCCCCCAGGGACATACTGAAGTCGATACCTGGTGTCAATTTCGAGGACATGGCCAGGTCCAGAGAGTTCCAGAGGTGCTGCGGCGCTGGAGGCGGCGTCAAGGCGGGAATTCCAGACCTCGCCCTCGACTGCGCCAAGGCGAGGCTGGGCGACGCTAAATTGATAGCAGCAGACATAATCGCCAGCACCTGTCCCTTCTGCAGGCGCAACATCATGGACGGGAGGGGTGCCTTGCCGGAAAAATCCGACGTCAAGATCGTAGACGTCGTGGAGATGATGGCTGCAGCCATGGGCCTGGACACGACCATCCCCGACAACCCCTACATGCAGTTCCAGGAGCAGGACGTAATCATCTGCGAGGAAGTCTGCGAGATCGAGACTCACGAGAGAGAGGCCGAGGGCGAGGATATCGTCGGAGAGGCCCACTAAACGCTGAGAAAAAGGGTCCCGGGGTTTTCGAGATCCCCGGGCCTTCGGGTTCTCTTTTTCTTTGCTCTCATCTCGGCTTTTTTAAAGCGGTTTTTTTTCGGGCGATCCATCCTTTCAGGCCATATTGCCTGGTCTCACATCACGGGCCGTGCGTAGATTGTGTCCCTGGTGTAGCTGATGACCTGGACCTCTCGTTTCTTCGGCGCTTCCTCGACCGCAGGCGCCATCGTCTCCTCCTCGAAGTCGGAGATTCCTCCCGAGACTATGGGAACGAAGGAGAAGGGCTCGGAAACGGCCGGCTCGTAAAGGGTGGTGTTCGGACTCGTCATCGAGGCGCTGAACCTGCCCTTCCAGCCGGACCCGGTCTCGTCCGAGCAGACGAAGGTTCCCGCGAGAAGGCCCGAATCGTTGTAGATGCCGCTCATCCTCGCGACCGTCAGGGGACGCTGTATCAACAAAACCTCCACGTCGAGGCCGCCCTCTTCAAATCGGCCCGTCACCATCCCGTTCCAGGGATCGGGGATCTCGCCGGTACAGGCTCCCGAGAGGACCGACCCCGCCTGAAAGAGGGCTGCCTTGAACTCCTCCAGAGGGAAGGGATCGTCGGAGATCTGATCTTGCTCGCAATGGAAGGCCCACAGGCCCGTCAGGTCGGGGTCTGCCTCGGCAAGGCCTGTGCTGGTGATCAATATCAGAGATGCCAGAGCTGCACCGATCAAGATGGGATTTTTGATCATTTGTATTGTCATATTGGGCCCGGATTTATTAAAAACTATCCTGGGAGACGGAAAGGGTAAATTGAGATAGGCGAAACGAGATGTCGAGGTTCCCATGACCACGATAAGGGATCCGATCCATGGATACGTCAAGCTCGACGAGATGGCTCTGGATCTTGCTGACACCGCGGAGATGCAGAGGTTGAGGTGGATAAAGCAGCTGGGCCTTGCCAACCTCGTCTACCCCGGCGCGAACCACACACGGTTTGAGCACAGCCTGGGTGCCCACCATCTCTCGGGCCTTCTGGCTCGCCATCTCGAGCTCGATGAGGACGACGGAGCGGAGATCCAGGCCGCAGCCCTCCTTCACGACGTCGGCCACGGCCCCTTCTCCCACGTCACCGAGAAGGTCCTTTCGACCTATCTTCGAGAGGAGCACGAGAACGTCTCCGACCGGCTCAAGAGAGGCGAGCTGGGGGACGTTCTGGCCGATCACGGGCTCAAACCTCACCGGATTCAAAGGCTGATCAGAGGAGAGACCCCCCTGGGCCAGATGGTGAGCGGGGAGGTCGACGTCGACAGGATGGACTACCTGACCCGCGACGCCCACTACACCGGCGTCGCCTACGGTGTTATAGATTATCAGAGGCTGATGGAGACGATGGCCATAATTGACGGCCAGCTCGCCCTCGAGGAGGGGGGGGTTCACGCCGCCGAGTCCCTTTTAGTGTCGAGGCTTCTCATGTATCCGACGGTCTACTTCCACCACGTATCGAGGATCGCCCAGAAGATGCTGGGGATTGGGGTTAGGGTCATGATCGAGGAGGGGGCCGATCCCCGAAAGATCAGGGATATGGACGACCTCGAGCTGACGTCTGCCATGACCTCTGCAGGCGGCTACCCAGAGGAGATCATCGGCCGGATCAGGTCAAGGCGCCTTTTCAAGCGGGCAGTCTACGTCGGCCTGGACCGCCTCGAGTCGCCGGCGAAGATCGATCGGGGGCGCGAGGACAGGATCGCCGAGGAGATTGCGGAGCTGGCCAGGATCGATCCGCTATACGTTCTGGTCGATAAGCCTGGTCAGCCCAAGATCGCTGAGGGGAACGTGGCCATAATCTTGCAGGACGGCGAGAAAAAGCCCCTCCGAGAGGTATCTCCTCTCGTCACCATCATGGAAAGCGCCCACCTTGCTGCCTGGAGGCTCGGCGTCTACACCACCGAGGAGAACCGGGAACGAGTGAAGAAGGCAGCCATGAAACATCTCAACATCAGGCGTAACCCCGTCCAGCACACCTTCGAGGACCTCTGACGTCGAGACGGCTTTTTGACTTCAGCAGTAAGGTCACGGATAACCTTTAAGTCGGTCCAGGGCCGAGGGAGAAGGGATGGTCGCCGTTGACAACAAGCTGATAGTCAAGACGGTTCAGTCGATGAACCAGCACCTACCGGGAAGGAGAAAGAAGCTCACCGAGCTTCTCGGAGAGGAGAAGCCCGGGGTCCGGGGCAAGGACAACACCTTTTACATCATGGACAAAAAGGAGCTGGACCTCATCTCCGAATCCGTCCCCCGGTACCTCTGGGACCGGCTCAGGCTTCCGATTCTGATAGAGATGGCTCCCCAGTACGGGAGCGGCTCGGCCCGGGTCCAGGGGGAGGCCGAATGCGAACTGGTGAGAAAGCTTCTCAAGATCGACCGGGGAGACCGGAAGATGGTGATCATCTATATGCCGGAGATAAGGGAGCTGAGGCGGAGCCTTCCCACCACCAGCCAGTACGCCTTCGTCACGGCCCTCCGATGACATTGCTGTGATTTTTATAGGATGCCGACGGATTATAGGCTCTGAGGTGTTTCGATCATGGCAGAGAAAGCTCTGACAGAGGCGGTCAGGCTCTTCGAGCAGAAGATGGCTCAGGGTCAGTATAAAGAGGCTGCGAAGATTAAGGAGGACCATTCCCTCCCTCTCGATATGCTCCAGGACGCTGTTACGAAGGAGTACATGAGGGTCGTCGGTCTCGGCGAGTACTCTCTGGCGGCAGAGCTTGGAAAGCAGTACGGCCTTCCAGAAAAGCTGGTCAGGGACGCGGCCGCCAGGTCGTTTCAAAGGAAGGTTGACGGCGAGCACTACAAGGCCGCGGCAGAGTACGCCAAGAAGTTCGGTTTGCCCCCAGAGATGATCAGGGAGGCGGCAACCCAGGCGTTCAAGAAGAGCATGGACTTCGGCCTCGCCAAGAACGCCGCCGATATCGCGGTCCAGTTCGAACTGCCCGACGAGATGAGGATCGAGGCGGCAGAGAAGGCTTATTCGATGTACATGGACTCCGGCCTCTACAACAAGGCCCTGAAGATAGCCCAAAAGTACGAGCTGTCCGAGGAGCTCGTCCGGGAAGCGGAGACGAAGGTGAAAGGTCGCGGGTGATCCATGGACGAAGTCCTTCTAACGATAGGCGGATCCGACTCCTCTGGTGGCGCAGGAATCCAGGCCGACATAAAGACCTTCGCCGCCCTCGGCTTTCATGGAACCTCCGCGATAACCGCCGCGACAGCCCAGAACACCCTCGGCGTGAGAGAGGTCTATCCCCTCAAACCCGAGGCCGTCGCGGCCCAGATCGAGGCCCTCATCGAGGACTTCGAGATCTCCGCCGCCAAGACGGGAATGCTCAATTCCGGAGAGATCGTCTCAAGGGTAGCCAAATTTTTCGAGAACGGAAAAATACCTCTGGTGGTGGACCCAGTGATCGAGGCCGAGGCAGGAGGCCGGCTCCTCGAATCCCCTGCTCTCTTCCTCCTTTGCGAGAGGCTGATACCCCTCGCCAGAGTCGTCACCCCCAACATCTTCGAGGCCGAGGCGATCACCGGCATCAAGGTATCCGATGAGAAAACCGCCGTCGAGGCGGGCAAGGCGATCCTCTCGCTTGGGGCGGAGGCTGCCATCGTCACCGGCGGCCATCTCGAGGGCACCGACGTTTTGGTGACAAAGAAGGGGCATCATCGCATCTGTGGCGAGAAGGCGGCGGGCGGAAACCACGGGGTCGGGTGCACCTACTCCGCGACCCTGACCGCCTATTTGGCCAGGGGCTGGATCCTGGAGAGGGCGGCCAAGGCCGCAAAGAAGTTCGCAGCATTCTCGGTCAATAAGAGCATCGATGTCGGCAGGGGCGCATCGCCGGTGAACCCCCTGGGCGAAGCCCTGGAGCGGGCCGAGAGGTACAGCGTCCTGACGGAGGTTCAAAGGGGCGTCGACCTTCTAGTGGAGGAACCCGCCATCCGCCATCTGATCCCTGAGGTGGGATCGAACCTCGGGATGGCGATCTCTGGCGCCTCGGGCCCCGAGGACGTCGCCGCCGTCGAGGGCAGGATGGTGAGGGTGGGGTCCAGGGTCAAAGCGTGCGGCACCGTCCGGTTTGGGGCGAGCATCCACGTCGCCAGGATACTTTTATCAGCCATGAACTATGATCCCGAGACTAGGGCCGGGATGAACATCAGGTACGGCTCTGACGTTCTGGATGCGATTCAAAAGTTGGGCCTGTCAACGTCTCATTTCAGCCGAGAGGACGAGCCTGCTGGCTCGAAGACCATGAGCTGGGGCACGGGGGAGGCGATAAAGCGCTTCAGGCCAAGGCCCGGATTCGAGGCGGATGAGTCCGATATTTCGGGTTCTGTGCCTAAGGTCATCTGGGATCGGGGTGGGCCCGGAAAGGAGCCGATGATCAGGCTCCTCGGATTTTCTGCCCGCGAGGTGGCAGGCATCGCGGTCACGATAGCGAGGAATCTTTTGGTCAGACGGGAACCTATAAATTGAAGTTTGATTCTTTAACATTGCGGTTCTTTATTTGGAGTGTCCGATATGGGAAGTGTAAAGCCGAACTACATCAAGAATTTTGCAGATGACCTGATGAAGACCCACCAGGGCGTCTTCAACAACGATTTCGAGCATAACAAGGATATGGTGTCTGAATACACCGACATCAAGTACAAGACCATCCGCAACCGAGTTGCGGGATACATCACCCGTAAAGTCCAGATTCGAGGAGAGTAAGGTGGATGTTTGAAGGTGTGCTGCCAGCCATCATCACGCCCTTCAAAGAGGACGGAGGGCTGGACGAGGAGGGCTTTAGGGGAAATATCGAGTTTTTTTGTGAGGCTGGCGTCTCTGGCATAGTTCCCTGTGGTACCACGGGCGAGTCTGCCACTTTGACCTTTGAGGAGCACAAAAAGGTCGTCGAGATCGCGGTCGATTCTTCACGGGTGAAAGTGGTGGCGGGCACCGGTTCCAACAACACCCGCGAGGCCGTGGAGCTTACCAAGCACGCCGAGGACGCGGGCGCCGATGCAGCCTTGCTGATTACCCCCTACTACAACAAGCCCAACGACCGGGGCATGATGGCTCATTTCAGGACGGTGGCCGAGAGCTGTGACATTCCTCTGATCCTCTACAACGTCCCATCCAGGACCAGCATCAACCTCAAGCCCGAGCTGGTGGCGGAGCTGGCCAAGATCGAGAACGTCGTCGGGATCAAGGAGGCGAGCGGGAGCCTCTCTCAGGTATCGAGCATCATCGAGATGACCCAGGACGAGGATTTCGTGCTCCTCTCGGGCGATGACAACCTCACCCTCCCGATAATGGCTCTTGGGGGCAAGGGCGTAATATCCGTCGTCGCGGACGTGGCTCCGAGAAAGATGGTGGCCATGGTAGATGCGATGCTGAGGGGCGACCTCGAGAGCGCGAGAAAGATGCATTATGAACTGGCCCCCCTCGCGAGAGACCTCTTTCTGGAGACAAACCCCATCCCCGTAAAGACGGCCACCGGGATGATAGGGCTTGCCGCAGGTCCCCTGAGGCTGCCTCTGGCGCCCATGTCCGAGCAGAACGAGAAGAAGCTGAAAGAGGCCGTCGATCTTCTGGGCGAGTTTCGATGACCTTCAAGATAGCCGTAGCTGGATCCAGGGGTCGGATGGGGCAGCTGATAATAGAAGAGATCCAAAGGTTCGAGGACCTGGAGCTGGTGGCGGGCTTCGACATTCTGGGAGTGGGCACCCCCCTGGGCGAGGGGGTCGTCGTCTCCGACGCCCCGGACCTGGCCGAAGTCCTGCGAAAGTCTGGAGCTCAGGTCTTGATCGACTTCACGACGCCTGCCGCTACGACGGAGAACGTCGGGGTGGCGGCGGAAGTCGGCGTGAACCTGGTGGTGGGGACCACCGGCTTCTCTGAAGATCAGAAGAAGGAGATGGCCCGGGCGATCGATGGGAAGGTGGCCGCCGTCATCTCGCCTAACTTCAGCGTCGGCGTCAACCTGTTCTGGAAACTGATTGAGGTTGCGGCGAAGTCGTTACAGGGCTATGACATCGAGGTGATCGAGGCCCACCACAGAAACAAGATGGACGCCCCCAGCGGGACGGCGGCGGAGGCCGTCAGGGTCCTAGCAAAGGCGACGGGCAGGGACGAAGTCGTCTACGGCAGGGAGGGGCAGGGGCTTCGGAGAGACGAGATCGGCGTTCACGCCGTCCGGGCCGGGGACATCGTCGGTGATCACACCGTTCTCTTCGCAGGACCCGGCGAGCGGCTTGAGATAAAGCATCAGGCCCACAGCAGACAGGCCTTCGCCAGCGGAGCGGTGCGGGCCGCAAGGTGGGTGGCAAGCGTTCCAAGCGGGGTTTACGCCATGGCCGACGTCCTGGGCCAGAAATAAAAAAAAACGCTCAGGTTGGACGCCCTCGTGCTTGTTGCGCTGGCGTTGGAAAGATGTACAGGGTAGATCAGGAGAAGAAGCACCTCTCTTTTGAGGGCCAAAAGCTCGAGCCCCGTTCGGTGGAGGGGAACCTGGTTGGGTTCTGCTCTCTGTGCGAGGGCGAGCTATGGTCAATTGCCTACTACCGGGTTTCCGAGGGCTGGATGGTGGCGGCCCGCTGCGACGGATGCGATAAAATGGTCCTCGCCCGATTCGGCAAATCCTGGTCCTGGGAGGGGGACTATGATCTTGAGGCGGCGGAGCCTGCGCCGCCCACGGGAGACGCCTCCAAAACTTCGAGCATCTCCGACCTCTCCAGAGAAGAGCTCGAGGCGGTCTTCACCCCCGCGGAGCTGAGGGACATGGAGCGATGTGAGAGGGGCGACGCCTACACTCGCCAGAACCTCTACCGGGCCAGGGCCAAGTACGAGAAGTTCGAGAGGCTCTTCGGGGTGAGGATCGATATCTGACGACCAAAGACCGCCCTTTGGGGCTGAGGAGCTGAAGTGGGCGGCAGAGGTGCTCGGCCTTCCCGAGAGGGCGAGCATGAGGGCGATCAAAGGCCGCCGTCGGGACCTGATGGCCCGATGGCATCCCGACGCCTGCCAGGATCAGCCGGAGGAGCTCTGTAAGGAGATGGCTCAGAGGATCAACAGGGCTTACGAGATCGTCCTCTCGTACTGCGAGAGCTAAGAGTACCCCTTCGGCGAGGAGGAGCTAAAGAGGGAAAAGGACGGTGGGTCCTACGAGAGATGGTGGCAGGAGAGGTTCGGAGACGACCCTCTCTGGAGCGGGACGAAGAAGAAGGGTGAGGGCTGAGCTCCCATCTGCCGTCTTCGAACCCCATCTCTCTGCCATCTTCGATTTAACCCGCCCTCGATCCGGTCATCTCGACCAGCTCCAGAGTCGAGACGAAGCTCGCGTCCTTCGAGTTGGCGTAACCTACGAAATTTCTGTGGGCCGAAAGATACGCCTCGTCCTGCCCGGAGACGACGCTGGTGAAGATCACCGCCATCGGGTCTCCTCCGTTGGGAGTCAGATAGGCAAAGCTTCCGTCAGAGAAACTGACCGTCACGTAGGATCTCTCTGGAGTGGCGTCGTAGCCGTGGGTCGCCAGGAAAAAGGCCAGATCTTGTACGGTTATTCCTATATCTTCGTAGCTGGAGATGAGGAGCCATAGGTCGTTCTCCTCGGCACAATTCTACGTTCCGAGGATGGACACCAGACATAAAATAGCAGCAGTAATATCTTGACTTCTGTTCTGGTGTAGCTCATCGCGACCACGTCGCCGTTTCAATGGCGAGAGGTATAATCTTCCTCATATACAAAATATAACCGACTGATTGGAAACCTAACATCTCGTGATGGATTGGAATTTTATCTTCAAGCTCCTCTAATAGAGCAATATAGCCAAAAATAGGATAATAAAGGGCGTCCAGTCGGTGCGACCGCTAATACGCGGGCGCCCTCAGAATATCGCTGCCAGGGCGTACAGAGGCAGCATGAACGTGACCAGGAACCCCGCGATCATCAGTATGATTGCTAATCCATTATCTCCCATGAATATCCTCACCTCAACATGTTCATCCAGTTAGCTGTAAGGTATGGTGAGGTTGTATTAATTACTATCGGAAGGTCTCGAACCGGGACCACGAACCGAGGCCAATACATTTAACTATCTTCGGCCTCGTGGTAAAAGATGTGCGATCGATCCAGAAGACCGGTACAAAGGAGCTTGGCGGCAAGCTGGAACGAAGCAGGACATCGGGTGCGAGATACGTCCTGTTGAGACCGGCAGGGTATCCTCTCAAGAGCGTTTTTCAGGATTATCCCGAGGTCGCCGACCCCCGTCTCTTCGAGCGTTACGCCCGCGAACAGTGGTATGGCGAACTGGTGAGGCCAGGGTGTTACCTCTTCGACAGAAGGCTATATCCCGATTTCGCCTTCAAGGTGATAAAGGCTTATCCTCACGTCTCGGTGGTGGGGTCGGACACCAAGATTGTGGTGGAGAGAAAGAAGACCGAAGCTGCCAAGATCAAGAGCGAGGTCAACTTCGAGGACGTCGTCGGCCAGATGGAGGCAAGAAGGAAGATGAGGATCGTGGAGAAGTTCCTCTCCGAGCCCGAGCGTTTCGGCAAGTGGGCTCCGAGAAACATACTCTTCTACGGCCCTTCAGGAACGGGCAAGACGATGATGGCAAAGGCCCTCTCCGGCGCGACGAAGGTTCCCATGATCCCGATAAAGGCGACCACCCTCATCGGCGAGTTTGTGGGAGAGGGGTCAAGGCAGATCCACGGTCTTTACAAGAGGGCAGAGCAGATGGCACCCTGCATAATCTTCATCGACGAGCTGGACGCCATAGCCCTGGACAGGAGGTACCAGGACCTCCGGGGCGACGTCTCGGAGGTGGTGAACGCCCTCCTCACGGAGATGGATGGAATCCATTCGAGGAAGGGAGTCTGCACCATCGCAGCCACCAACAAGATAGAGTTTCTCGACGACTCGATCAGGAGCAGGTTCGAGGAGGAGATCAGGTTCGGCCTCCCGAACGCCGAGGAGAGGCTGCTGATCCTTGAGAAGAACGTTCTTACCCTCCCGGTGGAGGTGGGCACGCTGAACCTTGTGGCCCTCTCAAGGCTCACCGAGGGCTTCTCAGGTCGGGACCTGGTGGAGAAGGTCCTGAAGGTGGCCCTCCACGGCGCCATCATCGACGAGGTCCGGATGGAGCAGCGTCACCTGGAAGAGGCGGTGGCGAGATCGAAGAAGGAGACGAGGGACCCGCCCGCTGAGATGTTCTCCTGAGGGCGTGAAACCTCCCTTAATTCCCTTTGCATCCACGAGACACCCCATCGGAGTCGCCGAAGGAATTTCAGAGGAATGGGCTTTTGTACAATTCAGTGCAATACAGTTTAAAATGGCGATGTTATGTGGCGGGAGATTCTGGCTAAGTTCAAGCGTTATCCGGCGCAGGAGAAGGTTGTAAGGCTGATCCTGGAAAGGGGATTTCAGGTGAGCGAGCGGGGAAGGGTCGTCTCGGGAGGGATCGAGATACCCCACGCCCAGATCGCAAAGGAGCTGGACGTGGACAGAAGGGTGGTGGACACCACCGCCGCGGCGATCTTTGAGGACGAGGACCTCTGGAAGATCTTCAAGAACGTCCGGTCGATGACCTTCCTCGCAGAGGTGGCTCCCGTCATGGGCCTGGGCGTCATCGAGATAACCCCCGTGGACGCCTCTCAGACTGGCCTTCTCGGCGAGGTGGCGAGCGCCGTTGCCGAGTACGGCCTATCCATAAGGCAGGCAGTCTCCGACGATCCCTTCTTCGTGGAGCAGCCCAAGCTCACCATCATCACCGAGGCGAAGATCCCAGGGGATCTGGTCAGGCTCCTCATGGACATCAACGGCGTGAGGAGGGTCACGGTCTACTAGCAGTCTGACAAAATTTTAATCTTTCCGAACCCATCCCGCCCTCGCCTTCACCCTTTTGCCCGAAAGCTCGAAGCCCAGATTCTTCAACAGCTCGGGCGTTCTGCCCCGGCCGTGGATCAGAACCTCCACCAGGTCCGAGGGCTCGTCTATGTCGGATGCGCACCTGAAAGATTCAAAGACCCCAGCCGATAGGCCCAGATCCTCTGCCTTCTGGAGGTGCTTTAGAAAGCTGAGGCCGTAGTAGCTGACCCTGAACTTTGGGTTTCTGACGAGAATCAAGTTTGTTCCTCCGCCCCTCCCCGGAACGATCACCACGTCTCCGGGGGTCCTGACGAGTTCATTCAAGTCTGAAGGCCTCATCAGGGGAAGGTCCGCCATGGCGATTAGAAGGTCGTTTGTCCAGCCCTTCTTCACCTCGGCCTCGATCATGACGTTCAGAGCGGGGTCCAGCTCCTGAGGACATTCGAAAAGCTCGATCCCATGCCTGGATCTTAGGCGGTCGAAGATGCCACCCTCTGGAAGCGGATCTTTCAGCAGAATCGTGACGCGTCCCAATCCCGTGACAGCGTCTATCACGTCCTCCAGCATCGCCAGAGCGAGCCGGGCCCTCTCTTCGGAAGATAAAACCGATGATAGCCTGCTCTTGGCGCAGTCGAGCTTGAAGGGTACGACAACTTTTATCGGCCGCATAATTGGTCGTTACGATCGTCGATCTTCTACTTTTAGGCGGTCCCTGATCACGTCCAGATCCTTCGGCCGAAATACCTCGCCCCCGGACTTCGGGTACTCAAGGCCCCTGACGACGACGACGGGGATTCCGTCCCCGCCCTCGCCCATCAGGAAGTTCGCCATCCCCGCGATCTCGTCGACGATCGCCTCCAGGGTGATCTCAAGCTCCCGGCCCTCAAGGTCGCGCTTTCCCCGCCAGTCCCGAAGCGGTGCGATCCCCGACCAGCCGATGGCAACGCCCGCCACACCGCAGCGAAAGGGCCTTCCGCAGGTGTCGGTGACGATGACGGCGCAGTCTTTTTCAAGCCCCCCCCTGATCCGGTCCGCGCTGGCCCTTGGGTCTATCGGGAGAAGGAGAATTCGGCCCTGGCCGACGTTGGACTGGTCTATGCCGGCGTTGACGCCGATGTGGCCGAAGCTGGTCGCCACCAGGAGGAAAGGCCGGTCTATCAGAACCTCCTCGGACTCTTCGAGGACCGCCTGAACGAACCGCGGATCTTTATCGAGCTCTCCGGCGATCTCTTTGGCCTGGGGCGAGGGGGAGTACTCCTCGAGCTTCCTTAACCTGCCCTCCGACTTGGAGACGACGGTGGAGGCGATGCAGACGACGTCTCCGTTTCGAAGAGCGAAACGGTCCTCGATCATCGCTGCCAGGTCGTCCCCCTCTCCGATGGATGGGAGGTCCCTCACCAGATGGCAGCTGACCGAGTCCATTAAAATCGGCTCCGGGGCGGCTCAAAGTTACTTGAACCGCTCCTCGTAAGGTTTTGTGCTCAGGTAATACAATCTCGCGTGTACCAGCAGGTCGAGAAGGTAGGAGTAGTTCTCGGCGATGATGGCAAGCCTCCGATCGCTTCTCTCCACCCAGGGCAGAGAGTTGTAGCTATCGGCGAAGGGCCTCCAGAAGTCCGCGGGGGTGAACTCCATGCGGTAGAGGTGCCGGTCCGTGAACTCAAGGCCGATATGCGGCTCCATAACGGATCAGCCCCCATCAGGATGAGCCCTTCTTCTCCACGATCTCTGAGAAGGCAAGAGTTCCGCTGATCTTCTTGATCTTGGCCCTGACGATGTCGCCCTTCGCAGTCCCTGGAACGAAGATCATGAACTTGTCGACCCTGGCGATCCCGTCGCCCTTTCTGCCCACCGAATCGATCCGCAGCTCGTAGGTCTCACCCTCTTCGATGACGTCCTTGGGCACGATCGTCTTCGTCTTCCTCTTTCGCACGGGCCGGTGAGCCCCGCAGGCCTCACACTTCAACATCAGCACCCTGTCGCTCCTTATGAGCTGGGTGTCGGGCCTGTGGCACTCGGAACAGATGACATACTCCTGGACGTAAGAGTCGATGTGGCGTTCGAGGCTCTGCTCTGTGAACCTTCCCTGGAAGACGGCGTGCTGACCCTCGATCTTTCCGGCGGTTCCCATCTCCTGGAGAATGAACTTCATCAGATGATCAGGATCCCGGTTCAGGGCATCGGCGATGCTGGTGAAGTTCTCGAGAACCGTGGTCTTCCCCTCGTAAAATATCTTGGGCGGGGGTATCACGAACCTATCTTCAGTGCCCTTTGAAGCGGGCAGTCTGCTCATGGCCCGCTCGAGCCCTTTCATGTAATCTTCCATCAAAACACCGATTGACCTCAATTATTTGATAAGTTCGGCACCCTTGTCGACCACGATGTAGACCGGCGTGGGCAGCTTTTGTCCTGCTCTCCTCAGCGCCGACTTGACGTGAGCGACGTTCGAGGGCGTGGTGCTGACGGAGAATACCTTCTGGTCTGCATCCACCCTCGCGGCGGTGCCGACGGCCTTTCCGAAGGCGTGCCGCATCCCGCTTGAGACACGGTCTGCACCGGCTCCGGTGGCTTGTTTGTTCTCTCTGAGCACCTGGTGGGGGTAGACCCTCAGCTTCAGGTGGAAGTTGAGCCTGCCCACGTAAGTCATAAGGTAACGGTTGGCGGTGATCCTCCCGGCCTCCAGAGCCGTGTGCCTGATCTGGCAGGGCTCCTTGACCACGAGGGTCAAAGTGACCGGAAATTCGGTGTTGAGGTTGCCCATGTCGTAGTGGACGACCTTGCTTCCCGGAACGCCTCCCATGTACTTCCTTCGGGTGTAGGGGCGCTCCAGTCTTCGGTACATGCTTGCAGGTTTACGTGCCAAAACTGAATTCCTCCAAAGTAATCTTGAGCCAGCCTAATATATCTATATGGTTTATAAGCGTTGGGGGAAGGGGGATGGGCCTTGGAATCGGACCATCAGCCCATCCCGGAGGTTCGACGTTTACGTCGTCGTCGGCGTCGAGGAAGATACCTCTCCTGCCAGGGAGACCTTCATCAGGGCTTTTGCCTCCTCGACGGAAGGCGTGTTGGCGAGAGCCCACATCAGCTTTACGAGGGTGACCTCGGGAAGCGCGTCCCCGCCCTCGATCCCCCCGGCAGCCAGCATGTCCCTCCCCGTGTCGTAGACCCTATCGCAGATCCTGCCCCGAATGCACTGGGATGTGATGATCACGGGAATTCCCGCGTCGGTGGCGGATTTTATCTTCTCCACCCAGTCGGAGGCGACGTGGCCTAGGCCCGTCCCCTCCAGGACGACCCCCTTATACCCAGAGTTTATGTAATGCTCGAAGACGTTGGGCTCCGCTCCGGGGAAGTACTTGACCAGGACGCATTTCGGCTCCAGCTTGTTTTTCACTTCAAGCTCGACCTCGCCTCTCCTGTGAAAGTTCCCTAAAGTCTCGATCTCTCTTGAGAGGTAGTCGACCTTGGCGATCGGGTGCTGGTTTATGCTTCGAAAGGCGTCTCTTCGAGAGGTGTGCATCTTTCGGACCCTGGTTCCACGGTGGACAAGACAGAAGTCGTCGCTGGTGGACCCGTGCATCAAAACGCTCACCTCCGCGATATCGCTGGTCGCGACAGTGGCTGCGCAGATGGCGTTCATGGCGGCGTCGCTGCTGGGCCGATCGGAGCTTCGTTGAGATCCGACCAAGACGACGGGGACCGGGGTTTTGATCATGAAGGATAGGGCGGCTGCGGTGTAGGTCATGGTGTCGGTTCCGTGGGTCACGATCACGCCGTCGGCGCCTTTCCTGATCTCGGCGCCGACGGCTCTGGCCAGCTCCTGCCAGTACTCGGCCTTCATGTTCTCGCTGAGGATGTTGTAGATTACCTTCCCCTCATAGTTAGCGATCTCTTCCAGCTCCGGGATAGAGGAGATGATGTCCTCGGCCGAGAACTGGCTGGTCACAGCCCCGGTCCTGTAGTCCACCTTGCTTGCGATCGTCCCGCCAGTGGAGAGGATCGAGACCTTCGGGAGATCCTTTCGCTCTTTCAGGGGAGGCGGCGGCGGTATCTTCAGAGCCTTTCCCTTGGCCACCAGCTCTACGGTGGAGCGTTCCTTGTCGAATCCGGCGTTGTAGCCGCTGTCCATCTTTATGACCACGTGGCCGCTCACCGAGGGCATCAGAACGCCCTCGCGCCGAACGCTGTCCTTCGTGACCGCTATTCTGTCCCCCAGTTCCAGCATGACCATTCAGCTCCTACCTTCTTATTGACAGGGTGTGATGCCGGGGGATGAAAAACGTTGCCCTCAAAGAACTCTGACCAAGCGGTACTATGCGACGAAAAAAGCAGATCTGAAAACCAGAGAACGAAAGCCGATTAATACGAGCCCGATAGAAGGTGTTCACAGGTGCAGCAAACATGATTTACTTTGTCACCGGAAACAGGGGCAAGTTCGAGGAGGCTCAGGGGCTCCTCGGAGACGTCGAGCAGAGGAACGTCGGATACACCGAGATCCAGGCCGACACCCTCGAGGAGGTGGCCGCGTTCGGCATGAGGGAGGTCAGAGAGAAGCTGGCCGGTCCAGTGATGATCGAGGATGCGGGCCTTTTCATCGAGAGCTTGAAGGGGTTTCCCGGAGTCTACTCGGCCTACGTCTTCGATACGATCGGAAACGAGGGGATTCTCAGGCTCCTGGAAGGTGTCGAAGACCGGAGGGCAGTCTTTCGGTCGGTTTTGGGATATGCGGAGCCCGGGATGGAGCCGATGCTGTTCAAAGGAGAGTTCTGGGGCGAGATCGCCCACAAGCCCCGGGGATCAGGAGGCTTTGGGTACGATCCCATCTTTGAGGTGGGGGAAAAGACTATCGCCGAGATGGGGCTTGAAGAGAAGAACATGATCTCCCACCGGGGGGCCTCGATCCGCGCCCTGAAGAGCTGGCTATCGCCCAGGTAGAGCTGCCCTGATCAGCACTTTTTTCTCTTCTGAAGGACGCATTTGGGCAGCATCCTGCTGTCGATCACCTTTACCCGGCGGGCCTGGACCGCGGAGATGTAGACGGTCCTGCCCTCCACGATGATCTTGACGTCCATCGGCTTTGGGGGGCTGAGCCTCACAGGTAGGAGGATCGGCCCCTCGCAGGTGGTGCATATCCTTAGCTCCGAGAAGCTGTTTTTGATGTAATCTCTCATCTCGGGGGATATCTCCAGGTCTGGGCGAGGATCTTTTTTGGCGGGTTTGGCGGGCATCGTCATGGAGATCTCCTCGCCCCTAGAAATAGTATATCTTTTATACGCCCCGGTGGTGAGCCTATATTCGTGGCCAGGAGGAAGAAGGGATACTACAGGGCGAAGGACCTTGCGAGGCAGAGGATCGAGAGGCTTTTTGTGCTCGCCGAGGAGGAGCACGTCCTCCACCCCGAGAGGAGCGATCGGTACATTGCCCTTGCAAGGAGGATGGGGATGAGGATGAGGGTCAGGATCCCTCGCCGCCTGAAGAGGCGGATCTGCAAGGGATGCAGGTGTTACCTCTCTCCCGAGAGGACGCGGGTAAGGCTGCGGGACGGGGTTCTGACGATAACCTGCATCGAGTGCGGAGAGCAGATGAGGTATCCTTACCGAAGGCCCCGATGACTTCGAAAAGCCATTTTACGCTTCATCTTCAACAGTTTCGTCCCCGAAAAGGGAACTTATAACTAGGTTCGGCCCTCTTGTTTTTTACGGAGGGTTTCTGGCGGTGCAACGGATCGAAGAAGGCGGATCTGGCTTCGGTCGAGCCACCGAACTTTTGAAATCTGGTGCCGATTCTGATGAGGCGGTTTCAGGTCCGGAATCGATCAAAGAGAGGCTAAGGTCCGAGCTGAAGAACGGCTCAGCTCGCCGTCAGATCCGGTGGAGGGCGGCCCGGGCCCTGGGGGAGATGAAAGATCGGGTTTCCGTCCCCCTTCTCGCCCTGGCCCTGACGGACGAGAGCCCCGTGGTCCGGTGGGAAGCGGCCGGCGCCCTGGGCGAGATCGGCGGCCGTCGAGCGGTCGAGGCGTTGTTGGCCGCCCTCGACGACGAGAGCCGCCAGGTCCAGAAGAGGGCGGCGAAAGCTCTGATCGCCCACGTTGGGGTTCCGGGACCCGATCCCGAGAACCAGGACCGTCTGATGAAGCTTCTTTCCTCCGGAGACGACCGGGTGGCGGAGTCTCTCATCAAAATGGGGCCGGTCGCCGAGAGGAGGCTGATCGAAAGGCTGGATGATGACTCCTTCTTCGTCAAGAGGGACGCGGCCCGGATCCTGGCCCGCCGCATCAGAATCGAGATGGAGGCGTCCTTTGGGATAGGTGGCAAATGCTGGGATCCGACGGAGATCGCCCCCCTTTATCGGTTCAGGACCAGGGTCGACGGGATAGGACTCGTGAGACGGGTGGAGTACTCCGGGTTTGGCGAGATCTCGGGCGTCATCCTGGGCGAAAGAAAAATCGCCTTCTCTTCACTCTTTGATCCCAAAGTTTCTGCACAAAATGAACCTGAATACCGCCCGCTCGGCCTCGAAGACCTCCTCGACTCGAAGATCAGCCGGATGGAACGGGTGGGCAGAACCCTGATCATCTCCGCCGAGGAGGGTGCCCTCGCCTTCAAGCTCGGCCTTCGGCCGAAAGATGGCGAGAAGCTCCAATTCGAGGCGCTGATGCAGGATCGGCTCGGTTGCCTTCGAGAGGATCTCGGCCTTCAGAGTCTCATTCCCAGGCCCATCGCCCCAGACGGCGGAGGATACCTCTTCAGGCTGCGCCTTTCCGACCTGCCCGGAGAAGTGCGAGAGGATCTGAACCTTTTGACAGACCCCTGGGCGATCTGCTACTCGCCGCCCCAGGGCTACTTCAACTACCTGAACGATCCCGACCACTCTTCAGATTCCGCATCAGAAGGCATATCAAGATGCGCCCACGATCTTGCGGTTCTGGCCCGAAGCGGACTCGTTCACGACGCCCTGATCCCCCTATTCCACAACCGTGAAGGGGTCGGCCGAAGAGGGGATCGCGGCGTCTACCGCTGGTGGTCGAAGATCCCGGGAAGGCTCGACCGGTGGCGCAAGTCCTGTGAATATCCCAACCTCAGGCTCTCGGGGATCGCAGACTTTGAGCACTTCCGCCAGTTTGCCGAGATCTCAGCCGTGGAGCTTCAGCACCTCATCGGCGACCAGCTTTTGAGCATCAGCCTGGTCCTTGCAAGCCGTTTTCGAAATTCTGGCGGGTTCGACGACATGGCGATGAGCGATGCCCTCAGATCGGCCTTCGAGGCGTACATTTTGGCCTTCGTCTCTGGTAAATCCTCTTTCAGTTCCTTTTCCTCCTCCAAAACGCCTCTGGACGAGTGCATCGACTGGGACCATCTCGCATCGAGGATGAGAGAGGAGATGGAGGGGGACAGGTACATGACGGGCCTGGTCAGAGGGGCGGGGCCAGAGGGCTCGGATCTGGCGGTCAAAAACGGCCCCCACCTCGGCCTCTTCGGGGGCTATTTTCCTCTACCCGAGCTCGTCAGGGCGATCCACCTTGCGACGACCTTCACGATTCTGGAGGGGTTTGGTTGAGCCTCGGCAAGCGGCTGAGGTGATGGGCGCGAGGGCGTCGTCTTCGGTGCACGTGAGTAATAACGATGGGCAACGCCCAAATCTTCTTAATATATTGTGAGAAAGAACGTAAAAAGCTGATCTATCTGAGGTGGGATATGGGAACATTGTCTTGCTGGCATCTGCCTTGCATTTTCATGTCTTCGATTGGGATACTGGACCAGCCCAGTTACTGGCCACCCGAATACATTCTGGCATCCAGAGTCTTCCTGGTCCTGTTGGCGTCCTTCCTTGGATTCGAGGCGCTTTTCTGGCCTTTCAGGTTCGTCGAGAACGAGTAGCTAGAGGTTGAATAAGAACGCCCTGATAATCGGCTACAGCATGCGGGCTTATGGCATCCGCTAAGGAGATCATTGTCAATTTCGAAAACAGATTTGTAGAAATTAGGTGAGGTGGCAGCGATCCATAGTTCCCGAGGGCTCGCGCACCTAAGTACAGTATGGAACGTGGACGGGCTTATCTTCTGAGTTCGGAA
>JBFESM010000012.1:0-20071 GCA_041548445.1 Methanothrix sp.
GAGGTGGCGAGAACATCTACCCGAGAGAGATCGAGGAGTTCCTCTACACCCATCCGAACATCAGCGACGTCCAGGTGATCGGGGTTCCCGACGCAAGGTTCGGCGAGGAGCTGATGGCCTGGATAAAGCTGAAGGAGGGCAGAACCCTCACCGCCGACGAGGTGAAACTCTTCTGCAAGGGCAGGATCGCCCACTTCAAGATTCCTCGGTACATCAAGTTCGTCGACGGGTTCCCCATGACCGTCACCGGCAAGATCCAGAAGTACAAGATGAGGGAGGAGTCGATAAAGGAGCTGGGCCTCGACGAGGTGGCGAAGGCGGAGACGGCCTGAAGCCGAAAAATCCGTTTATCTTTATTTTTGATGCGACATCGCCAGACAAAAAATAGGGGTGGGCGAGTTTAGGGGAGGACTATATTGAACCCCGGATCGAAGACATCAAGCATCCCGATAAACCGCTCAAACACTGAGGAATCTCCTGTAGTGATCACGCCTGCCGGAGGTAGGGTTGGATCAAGTGCCAGTTGCTCAAGAGTCTCGCGGGGCATATAGACGGTGACATTTGCTTCCGTCGGGTTTTCATCCAACCAGTAGACGAGCACACTATTCTTCACCTGAACCGTTGCTTTATCGGCTGTATCGTTGATTACCAGTTTCATCCTGAAATTTTCTCCATCCGCTCTCTGACTGTTGAGCCTCACTGCGAGATAGTCGAGGAGCTGACTTAAGGAAATAGCAGACATTACATCTGCAGATATCATCGTCCTTCCCTGTACCGGTTCTGTGCTGCGAAGCTCCTGGGCTCCGACCAGGTAAGCGTTCCGTGCCGGACCTGATTCTGCCTGATATCCGAGCTGTTCAAGAGCGGCAGCTTCCATCTCTCTCGCCTCCATATTGGTGGGATCAGCAAAGACGAGATAGTGAGCGATGGAGGCTACAAGTTCATAGTGTCCAGCTTCATAATCCTCGGCAAGTTTCGGCAGGACTGCATCTGCTCCTCCCATGTACCTGGTGATGTTCTGGGCAAACTCCTCCGGGGGAAGCCGCTTCAGGTTGATGGGATCGGCATCGTAAAATCCAAGATATCTCTGGTATGTTGCTTTCACTCCCATGTAAATCTGGCCATAAAACCCATGGGTATACCAGTATGCCTGTAATGATTCAGGAAGAACGATCATATCGGCGATCTCATCCATGGTATAGCCCTTATTCATTAGATTCAGCGTCTGGTCATTGATATACTTGTACGTGTCACGCTGGTTTTCGAGGAGTTCTATGACCTTATCATTTCCGAACCTGGGCCAGTTATGGGCAGTAAACACGACCTCAGCCTGATCGCCGTGTAATCTCCGGGCTTCGTCAAGGGATTTTGCCCACGAAAGGGGGTCTCTGACCTGTGCACCGCGGAGGGTCAGGATATTATGGAGCGTCCCCACGCAGTTTTCAGCCATAAAGAGCGCCTTAAAATCAGGGAACCAGATGTTCATCTCGACCGGAGCTTCCGTATTTGTGGTATACTGAAACTCCATTCTGACCCCGTCAATGGTCAGCATCTGGCCGGTCTCGTTAATATCAATCGTGGGTGCGATAAGAGATGCCATCCCAATTGATGGATACTTGCCAAGACCGTTATCTACAAGACCTTTCTCATCGCGCGGAAGGGATAATCCGTACATGTACTTAGCTCGCCGTTGCATCGCAGTTCCAGCATACACATTCTCACTGACAGCATGCTCCATGAAGCCGACAGGCGCAATGATTTCAACATCTCCGGCAGCAACTTCCTCATCAGTTACTACTCCCTTCACTCCCTGGTAGTGGTCTACATGTGGGTGCGAATAAATGACCGCATTCACCGGATAATCCCCAAGGGTACTGTTCACCAGGCTCATTGCGGCTCGTGCAGTTTCAACAGAATGCATGGGATCGATGACTATCCAGCCGGTATCACCCTTAATGAGACTCATAGTCGTTAGATCGTATCCCCTGACCTGGTAGATGCCCGGAACGACTTCGAATAACCCATTGATGTTATTCAATCGTGCATGCCTGCAAAGAAGGGGATTGATCGTGTCGGGACAGGTCCCATTATCCAGGTACGAAAATACTTCCATATTCCAGGAGGTATAACCCGGGAAATCAGAGGGGATAATCAGGGTATCGTCGGTTGCTATAAATCCACGAGTGGCAAAGTTGAAGTCTTCCTCATTATTGCTCCATGCAGGAGTATCGTTTGCCCTCAGGTTCGCAGCTTTGGTGTATTCAGTTGCATCGTTCCTTATGGTGTCGCTCGATGACCCACCAGAGACTGAGATTTCGCCGCCATAAACTCCCGATATTGCTGCTATCAATAGGATGGCAGCTACTGGGAGCGTCTTTAAACATGTTTTCATCTTTTTCTCCACTCCTGTTCACTTAGCATTCAGACTCTAAAAAATCTCCGACATATGTAATAATTTTGTTAACTTTGTTCCTGATGACAGGAAAACATGGGTTCCGTTGTGTTTATTTCTTGACCAAAACCCTCCTCAGTAGTATTTATAACATTCAACTATTTAAGTTTAATTCTAGAATTTTCTACAAAGTTAATCTGATGATGGATTAAGTGCTCCGCTCTAAAAATTTCATCGTTATGTCGTTGACCTCTACCGTCTTGGTGCTCAAGCGCCCCACAAATAGCGAACGGTTGATGAGGATCGCTGGAGATAATTGGGTAGGTAGTAAGCTAACGATAACCTCAGTGGTCTTTCGGTGGGCTTTTGGATTCAATATGCGTTTTGAGCGGGGCTGGGCAATTAAAAGCGCTATTATGTTTATGTAGTGTCTCTAAGAAATCCTAACGAAAAACCAACCTAATTAGAGATCATCACCCTCAATTAAAGCGGAATTTTTAATATCTGTGATCTCCATTTTAACAAAAGCCGATCCGAAGGGCGACACTCACCGAGCCATGCCAGGCGTGGTGCGGGAGGATTCCGCCTAAAACCGTCGTCTCTCGCGATCGCCCTCACCTTCCACCACCAGGCTGTCCTTCAGCTGAGTTTTAAATGAGGAGACGATGATGGCAGAAGCTGACGAAAAGTCGAGACCCGCAGCCGAAGAGCCAGGCGTTCCGGTGACCTCCGACGACTTCACCCGCCCCCCTGGCGAGGAGACGCTCCAGGAGCAGATCGAGGAGAAGAAGGCACCCAGCCGGAAGCTTTACGGGACCTTTGCGGGGGTCTTCACGCCGACCCTCCTCACCATCCTGGGGGTCATTATGTACCTTCGAGAGGGGGTGGGTGGTGGGAAACGCTGGCCTCCTCGGAGCCTGGCTCATCATCCTAATATCCTTCATCATAACCACCACCACGGGCCTATCCCTCTCCTCCATAACCACCAACATCAGGATCGGTGCGGGCGGTGCCTTCTCCATCATCTTCCAGTCCCTGGGGCTTGAGGTGGGCGGAAGCATCGGAATCCCCCTCTACCTCGCCCAAGCCCTGGCCGTGGTCATGTACATCTTCGGCTTTCGGGCGGGCTGGCGTTTTATCTTCCCCGACCACCCGGCCATCCTGGTGGACTTCGGGGTCTTCGCCGTCCTCTTCATCATAGCCTACATCAGCGCGGGCCTCGCCTTTCGCGTCCAGTACCTGATATTGTTGGTGATAGTCTCGTCCCTCGTCTCTGTCGCCTACGCGGCCTACTCGGGGTCCATGACCGAACCGATCAACTGGTGGGGCGCCTTTCCCGGCTCCATCGAAACCGGATTTACCGGCATCGCCTTCTGGGGCGTCTTCGCCGTCTACTTTCCCGCAGCGACGGGGATCATGGCCGGGCTGAACATGTCCGGCGAATTGAAAGATCCGCGCCGAAGCATTCCCATCGGCACCATGTCCGCCATCGCAGTAAGCCTGGTCATCTACATCGGTCTTGCCTACTGGCTCGCCCGGACGGCCACTCCTGACGAGCTTGTCAGCAACTACACCATCATGATCGAGCGGTCGGCCTACGGCCCCCTGGTTCTGGGAGGACTTCTCGGTGCCACCTTCTCTTCGGCTCTGGTGTCGATCGTGGGAGCGCCCCGGATCCTCCAGGCCCTCGGCGAGCACAACATCCTTCCTAGAAGCGAGTGGTTCGCCAAAAGGAGCGTCTCGGGAGAGCCGAGAAACGCGATGCTCTTCACGGGAGCCATCGTCGTTGTTGCCCTGATGTTTCGAAACCTCAACGCCGTCGCCCCCCTCGTCACCATGTTCTTTTTGATAACCAACGGCATGATCAACGTCGTCGTTTTGATAGAGCAGAGCCTGGGGCTCGTGAGCTTTCGGCCCCTCTTCCGGATTCCAAAGGCGGTGCCCTTCGTCGGCACCGTGGGCTGCCTATTTGCGATGTTCATCGTTAACCCCATATTCAGCCTGGTGGCGGTGGTGATCGTCCTTGCTATCTATGGGTCTCTCATCCGTCGCCACCTAAAGGCCCCCTTCGGGGACGTTCGAAGCGGCCTGTTCGTCGCCATCGCCGAGTGGGCCGCAAAGAAGGTGAACGACATGGCTGCCTCCAAGGAGAGGACCTGGACGTCGAACCTGCTCATCCCCGTGGAGGACCCTCAAGAGCTTCGGGGCTCCTTCAACTTCATAAGAGACATCGCCTACCCCAAGGGGTTCATAAAGATCCTGGGACTCTCTCGCGAAAGTGACGACAACAGGATGCGCCTTCGATTGCCCAGCCTTGCCCAGGCCTTCCAGGAGGCTGGGGTCTTCGCCTCCTGGACGATCATCGACGTCTCCGAGTTTGAGGAGAACCTGGTAGCTGGGATGCAGGCTCTCGGCGGCGCCTTCTTCAAGCCGAGCGTGATATTCCTGAGGCTGCCGGAGTCCTCAGAGAGAGACGAGGGGATCGGAAAGGTGATCCAGAAGTCCTCACAGAGCAGGCTTGGGGTCCTCTTATTCGCAGACCATCCGAAGGCGAGTCTCGGCCGCAGAAAGTCGATCAACCTCTGGATCGAGGATCGAAGTCCCAACTGGGATATCACCATGGAGCTGGGGAACATGGATCTTGCGATCCTGATCGCTTACAAGCTCAAGCGGAACTGGAAGGCTTCCCTGAACCTGATCACCTTCGTTAAGAAGAAGCATTACGTCGAGGCGGCTCACGAGTACCTGACAAACCTCATCGAGCTGGCCCGGATCCCCAACGCTCAGGTCTACGTTGTGTTGGGGGGCCTTGAGAGCGACATCGCCGAGACGCCCCTATCCTCTCTGAACATCTTCAGCCTCCCGTCGGAGCCGGACCTGGACTTCGTCCGCCAGATGGTCAACCAGACCCAGTCCGCCTGCCTCTTCGCCCTGGACTCGGGGGATGAGAACGCCCTCGTTTAGGAACTGTCGGGCTGCACCCTCTTTCGCTCGGACTTCATCTCTCTCCGCGGCCTCGGACCTGATCCCAGGCCCTGTGGAGCGCTGGTGCCCGCTCGCCTTTGGTGTAGATCGAGGCATCCTTCCGGCCATAGAGCTCCCGATCCGCCCCGACCGGGCTGATATTTTGAACCAGGCTTCGGGCGGAGATGGAGCTTTTTTATCCTCCGGGACCAACCTTCATCCATGGATCTGGAGGGATTTGCCAAGAGGGGCCTGGCGAGAAACGACCCCGATCTCGGGGAGAAGCTGGCCGACTTGATCGTCGAGGTCAAGGGCGATCGGATCACCAGGGGATACGCCGAAAAGCTGGCGCAAGCCGTCCTGGAGGAGGCGATGGCGACATTGGACCCCAAAGGCGACGTCTTCGAGCTTTTGGACTCCGGGGTCACCATGGGCGACTTCGGCGTCGGGTCCAGGGGCCTAGGCGACTTCTACGCCCACGAGAAGATCGCCGAGGTGATCGGGGAGACCGACGCCGTTGTCGACTCGCGGCAGCTCGACGACTCGGGGGCCGTCGAGGCCGGGGGAAAGTATCTCGTCCTCTCCGTTGACGGGATGCACTCCCGCCTCAGTGACTACCCCTTTTTGGCGGGTTTTCACGTCACGAGAGCGACACTGCGGGACGTACTGGTCATGAGGGCAAAGCCCGTTGCCATGTTCTCCGACATCCATCTCGCCGACGACGGCGACGTCTCCAGGCTCTTCGACCACCTGGCGGGGATCGCCGCCGTCGGAGAGCTGACGGATGTTCCCCTCATAACCGGGAGTACCCTTCGGATCGGGGGTGACATGGTGATCGGAAACAGGCTCACAGGCTGCGTCGGGGCGGTGGGGGTCTCAGACCTCCTATCTCCGAGAAAGGACGCCGCCCCCGGCGACGTCATCCTCATGACCGAGGGGGCTGGCGGAGGAACGGTCTGCGCCGCCGCTCTCTACTACGGCTGGCACGACGTCGCCGATGAGACGATCAACGTGAAGTTTCTGGAGGCGGCGTCAGCCCTTCTGGAGACCGACGTTGAGATCCACGCCATGACCGACGTCACCAACGGCGGGATCAGGGGCGACGCTAAAGAGATATCGAAGACCGCCGGGGTGAAGCTCGTCTTCGAGGAGGAGAGGATGGCACGGCTCGTGAACAGAAGGGTCCTTGAGATGCTGGAGGCCCTCAAGATCGACTACCTCGGGGTCTCGATAGACGCCCTCCTCATAATCGCCCCTCCTGCCTCCGCGGAAGAGATAACGAAGGTGATCAGGAGCACAGGGGTCGAGATCGACGTGATCGGACGGGTGGAGGAGGGGCACGGCGTCGAGCTTCACACCAAAGACGGGATAAAGGACTTTGAGCCCCGGTTCCGGGAGTCGGCCTACACCCCCATAAAGAAGGCGGTGGACGAGGGTCCAGTCCGTGACTTCGCCGAGATGAGGGCGAAGGTGGACCTCGCCGCTGAGAGGGCGATTGCCAAGAAGAGGCGTTTTGTCGAGAGGATCGGGGGCGAAAGACGGGGATTCTCTTGAGGTCGCTGGGGTGAAGTTGATCTGATGGTCAAGGCCTTATAGTATTCGTGATCTAGGGGGCCAGGTCGCCCCCTTTTTGACAGGTGCTGGAGAGCGATATTACGAACTTATTGGATACTCACATTCCCTGACGCTGGCCAGGGAAATCGCTATAAGCAATAGGTGCATAAATATGCGAACACAGGAAAATACGATGGCGAAAACTTGCGAAAAAGCTAATTCTCCCTCCGGGAGAACCAAGTGGTGATCTCTTGGTTTTGATTGAGGATCCTATCTATCGTGCTTACCTGCGCAAGCTCGTGGGGGAGGAGGGGCTCCAGATCGTCGAGTGCATGCCCGAAGAGGAGGTTACTGACGAATACGTTGCAGAGATCACGGGGATCAGCCTGAACACCGTCCGAAGGACGCTTTACTTGCTCTATGAGCACCGCCTTGCCAAGTACAGGAGGGAGAGGGATCCAGAAAGCGGGTGGTTGACATACCTATGGATTCTGTGCGTTGAGAACCTCGACCGGGCCCTAGAGTTGGAGGTCAGAAAGCTCTTGAGGAAGCTCGAAGAGCGGCTCTCTTACGAGAAGAACAACATATTCTACGCATGTGTCGGCGGATGTGCTCGTTTTGTCTTCGACGAGGCCAGTGAGAACAACTTCGTATGTCCTTTTTGCGGAGCGGGCCTTGAGTACATGGACAACGACAGGATCGTGATGACCCTCGAGAAGAGGATGGGGGAGCTGACCGCTGCCCTGTAACCCTCCCAAAAGCACTTCGACGAATTTCCGAAAATTCTATAACGTCTCGGGATCGTTTCCCATGACCGCCGTCCACCACCATCGGGACATGTCCAAGAGGTCGCGGCTGAACATCCCGGAGAGCCTGTATTCCCCGGACCGGACGGCGATCAGCCCCGCTCCCAAAAGCTTGTTTCTCATGAAATAGAATGCAGATCTGGAGACGTTCAGATCTTCCATTATCCGCTTCCAGTCCCTGGTTTTAAGGGGTTCGCCCTTAAGCTGCCCCTCTTCCACCATGTTGAGAAAATCTCTGCCGCGGCGGGCTGTCTTCTCGTCTTGGAAGAGGCGAAGCATGAGCTCAAGGTAGGGATCTTTTGAGTGGCTGATCCAGTGTTCCGACTTGGATCTGATCTTCAGGGTGGTCGCGGTTCTTGGAGCGTTCTTGACATGGGTCATGAATCGCTGGGAACGGCGGCGGCGTTGAGCACGGATCTGACGAGGTCTGTATATTCCTCTTTCAGGATGTAGACCGTCGGCAGACGGTAGGATTTCTTGTGTGCCCTGAGGATTCCCAGCTTGGAACAGATATAGCCCAAGAGCGATGCCACGACTTTGCGTGAGGTCTCGAACTGCTCTTTGACCGCCTTGTAAAGAGTGCTTACGGTAATTTCGCCCGATTCTAGGATGACTCCCAGAACGAAACGCCTTCTTCCATCCGTGTCCAGGTCGAGGAACTGGACCAGACGGCTGGCGATCTCAGATTGCATCGAACTCATATCACATCACCACCGTCCAAGTACATGTGGACAGCGAATTGCGGCCTGGCAATATATATCTTGCCATAACGGTGCGATCCGTCGGCCAATTTCCGCATCTCTGCGGCGATACTTTGATCGAGGGGCGGTCGGAGGTTCAAGGCCCAACTTTGCCCCAACTATAAATAACCATAGAATATCATAATATATAAGGCATTGGTCTTTGGGACGTCTTTAAAGTTCGATAGCTCCCCATCGCGGACAAAACCGCAGGAAAGGGTCAAATAATCTCAAGATAGCATCGGATGGGGGTCGAAGATGAACAGGGGGCGAGATGGTTGAACCCGCAAGGGGCCGGATATGGTTTCGAGGAAGAATTTGCTGATCTTATCGAGCTGAACGGCTACAGGGTCGCCAAGACCGCAAGATCCGATGATGGTGGATCGGAGATGATCGCCACCAGGATCGACGAGGTGGGCCACAAGATCACCTACGTCATAAATTACAAAAAATCTGATAACACCGTCGACGAGGCCGACGTCGAGAGGATCGCCAAAACTCAGGAGAGACATCCAGGAAGCATTTCCGTGCTGGTCTCGCCTTCTTCCGGGTTTGCACGGTCCGCGGCGGATCTGGCCGAAAGGCGGGGGGTGAGGCTCTGGGGTCCGGGGGAGATCGAGCGGCTCCGAAGGAACGTCGCCGAGAAGAGGGGCCTTCGGCAAAGAGAGGTCATCGAGAGGTCGAATTTCCGAGTGAAGGGGAAGAAAAAAAGGTCGAAGGCGAAGTTCGTCGCAATGCTCGTCATTCTGTCCATCGCCGTCCTTTACGTAAAATTTTACGGATTCGAAGGAGATTCCCCCCAGAGGCTGCTGATCGATTTGAGAAGTCTGATTGAGGAAAGCGGCCTATTCGACCTCGACCTTGAGGAGATCTACAAATCCCACGCCCCGATGGTTCGCGAGTTCGCCAGAAACTTCTCCGAGAAGATCCTGGCGGCTCAGAGGGGATGACAGAAGGCTTAACAACGTTCCGGGCCAAAAAGCAGGTTGACATGTTTGAATCCCGTTTTTGCGGATCTACGGACCAGGCGGTGACGGCTTGTTAGACCCGGATTACTGGTACAAGAAGGGTGCCGCCCACTACAGCTCCGGCTCGTTCGAAGAGGCCGTCGAATGTCTTGAAAGGGCGATCGATATGGACGCCCTCTTCCTCGAGGCGAGGCACCTTTTGGGCGAATCCCTCCGAAAGGCGCATCGCTACCATGAGGCGGTGGAATCTTTCGAGACGGCTTTGGATATAAAGCCGGATCACGCCCTAAGCTGGCGGGGCAAGGCGATTTCCCTAAACGAGCTGGCGAGGCACGAGGAAGCCCTGGAGTCGGCCGATAAGGCCCTCGAGATCGACCCGTCGGATGCGAGATCCTGGATCGTCAAGGGCTACGCCTTCCACTCTCTAAACAAATTCCAGGAGGCGGCCGACTCTTACGATCGGGCCATAGAGATCGAACCCCTGGGCGCTCGGGCGGGCAGAGCCTGGAACAACAAGGGCGCAGCCCTCGACAATCTGGGGCGGCACGAGGAGGCCCTCGATTGTTACGACGAGTCGATCATCATTGACCCCTTCGACTTCTACACCTGGAACAACAAGGGTGTCTGCCTCATCGCCCTGAAGCGATCCAAAGAGGCGGTGGAGTGCTTTCAGAAGGCGGTGGAGATCTATCCCGAGTACACCACAGCTTGGCAGAACATGGCTCTAGCCCTGAAGTCCCTCGGAAGAGGCGAGGAGGCCGAAAAGGCGCTCGATAGGGCAAGAGAGCTGGAGCTCGAATAAAACCCCCGTCATTCCGGCCGGAAGCGGAGAAGCCGCAGGGCGTTTGCCACCACGAGAAGGGTGCTTCCCTCGTGAAGCACGATGGCAAGGCCGATCCCGGCCAGGCCCGAGAGGGCCAGGGGTATCAGAAGGGCGATCACCGAGAGGGAGATCGCGAGGTTCTGCCCGATGATCTTTCGGGATTTCCTGCTCAGGGCCACGGCGAAGGGAAGCTTTGAGAGGTCGTCGGAGATCAGGGCGATGTCCGCGGTCTCGAGGGCGACGTCGGTTCCGCCAGCTCCCATGGCGATCCCGACGGTGGATCTGGCGAGGGCCGGAGCGTCGTTGACGCCGTCGCCGACCATCGCCACAGATCCGTGCCTTCGGAGCAGGTCCTCAACGGCAGAGACCTTCTCCTCGGGAAGAAGGCTCGATATCTGCTCGGTCACCCCCACCTCGGCGCCGATGGCGGAGGCCGCGCGCTCGTTGTCCCCGGTGATCATCACAAGAGACTCGATCCCGAGATCCTTCAGCCGCCCGAGGGCGGTGGCGGCCTCGGGCCTTGGCCTGTCCGAAAACCCGATCACCCCCAAAAAGATTTCCCCCTTCTTCACGATCATGGTGGTCTTGCCCCGCTCTTCCAGGTTCTCGATCTGGGAGAGGATCGACTTAAAGACGGGGTCGGTCTTGGCATCATCGCCCTCGAAGAGCTTCACGTTGCCGATCAGGACCATTTCACCGTCGAGATCGGCCTTCAGGCCCTTCCCCGGAATCGACTGGAGAACCCCGACTTCTGGAAGGTCGAGGCCCCGATCTCGGGCCGCCCTCAGAACCGCCTCGGCCAGGGGATGGCCGGACCTGCTCTCGGCGGCTGCTGCGATTCGGAGAAGCTCGTCCTCGTCGGTTCCCACTGCGGGGATGGCATCGGTCACCTCGGGCCTGCCCAGGGTGAGGGTCCCCGTCTTGTCGAAGCCGATCGCCTTTATTGATCCCAGGTTTTCGAGATGGACGCCTCCTTTGATCAAAACCCCGTGCCTCGCAGCCTGGGCGATCCCCGATAGGACGGCAGAAGGGGTGGAGATGGCAAGGGCACAGGGAGAGGCCGACACCAGGATCGTCATCGCCCTGATGAAGGCCACCTTCCAGGGAAGAAGGCCCGCGACCGGAGGGACGACGATCAGGAGGACCACCCCAGCCAAAACCAGGGGGACGAAGGTCCGCTCGATCCTCTCCGTCAACCGCTGGGTGGGCGACTTCTGAACCTGGGCCTCCTCCACCATCGAGACGACTCTTGCGAGGGTGGAATCTCTGGCAAGCTTCGTCACCTCGATCTCCATGGAGCCCGGCCCGTTGACCGTTCCGGCGAATACCTGGTCGCCGGACGACTTCTCTTGTGGGAGGCTCTCGCCGGTGATGGGGCTCTCGTCCACCGAGGACGTGCCCCTCAGGATGAGGCCGTCGACGGGGATCCGCTCACCGGGCCGAACTACGACGACGTCGCTCCTTTCCAGCTCATCGACGGACAATTCCATCTCAGCGCCGTCTCGTCTCAATCTCGCGGTCTTCGGCGAGATCTCGCCTAGGGCTTCGATAGCTTTTCTGGCCCTGCCCATGGCGTAGTGCTCCAGGGAGTGGCCCAGGCTGAAGAGGAAGAGGAGGAGGGCGCCTTCGGCCAGCTGGCCCACCAGGGCCGCTCCGAGGGCGGCCACCACCATCAAAAAGTCGATGTCGAATCGGGCGTGGACCGCGGCCTTGACCGCGTGCCTGGTGACGTCGTAACCTCCCGCCAGGTATGCGAGAAGATATAACCCCGTGACCATCTGGGCAGAAAAGGACCCGGATCTTTCTGCCAGGAACCCTGCCGCGAGAAATAGGCCTGCGAGCAGAGCGAATAAGAGCTCTCGATGGCCCCGGAACCGTCCTTCCCTCCTCTCCTCCTCGACCTCGTAGCCCATCCATTCCACCCGGCGGACGATCTCTCGATGAGACGTCTCGGCGGAATCGTACTCCACCCTCATCCGTTCGGCCGCGTAGCTCGCGGAGACGTCGATGATGCCCGGAAGGCGGGAGAGGATGTGTTCGAGGCTTTTTGCGCAGTCGGTGCAGTCCATCCCCCTCACCCTGAGGGTCTCGTGACGGTATCTCTCAGAGATCAAAGATCCCGCTTCCTCCGCCAGCCGCCTCACCGTCGAAAGGGACGCGAGGTTGGGGTCGTAGTGGAGGCAGAGGAGGGCCCTCTCCCCATCCTGCCTTAGGTGGGCCTTCTCGATCCCCCTCTGCCCTGATAGGACTTCGACCAGGCGCTCGGCACACCGGGGGCACTGGCCGTTATTCTCGGGCAAAATGATGGGCAGCTCCAGGGATAGCTTCTCTTCGGTCCGACTCATCAACGTCACCATTCGAGGTTGGGTTTATAAAAACGGTTTAGCTGAGGATAAATGAGGGCAACAGGATAAATATGGGCGAACTTTCAGCCGCATCCGAGAAAGTCCGAGACGTCCCAAGGGTCCGAAGGACAATAGCCGACGGACCATCGAAGCCACATCTCATCATCCTCGGCGAGGTCGGATATGGTGCCCACCGATAGCTCTATAGACGGAACGGGCTCGCCTGGGCTCGTTTCGATGTTGATCCACTCGTCACCACCGTCGGGGTATCTGGACCAGCTGTAGTCGTCATCGTACTCGTCGTCCAGGACCGGGGTTCTGTCCACCTCATCCCCCTCCTCGTCCATCAAAATCACCGTCTCGTCGGTGTTTCGGAGCCAGTAGCCCTCGGCCGTCACCACCAGAAACCCCCCTGCAGGGATGATCGTCCCCGGTTCGATCGAAACGACGGACCCGCCAGTCGTCGTCAGGGTCCAGTTGCCGACATTGACGTCACCTTCGCCGTCGTTGTAAAGCTCCACCCACTCGTTGTCCTCGTCGCCGTCCGTGGGGTTTGCCTCCACCTCGTTGATGAAGACCCATGCCGGCCACCAGTCATTCGGATCGAACTCGTCATCATCGGAGTCGTCGATCTCAGCGTGGCCTCCTTCCACCAGGATCTTGTTGAGGGGGTGGGTCAGGTTGATCCCACCGTCCGGATCTTCCAGATAGACGACGCAAAGGAGCCTTCCTAGGGAATCTCGGCCGTCACCGCTTCTGTCGTCTATGTCCAGCCAGACGGTCCTGTTCATGAGAAGAGCTTCTGTGAACTCTTTTGCGGCCTTTCCATCGACCGATTCGACGGATGGGAGGCTGACGTCTGCAAGTTTGACCTTTTCCACCTCCGATCCTATCCGGGGATCAGATTTGTCGATCTGGACGTCGAATACATCACCGCTATCCACGCCGATCACAGTGCCTCTGGCCTCGTCGGGCGCGGCGGAAGCCTGTGCGGCGACGAGGGCCAGGAGCACGAAAAAGTTGAGCAGCATTCTCATGGTCAACGCCTTTTGAGTGATCTGTCACCGAGGAGAACGAGTCTGCTGAGGGAGGACTGGAGGGAGTTCACGTCGAAGGCCTTTCCCTTTCCGCCCAGATGAAAAAGGAGCCCGGCCGCCAGGATCGCCGCGATCAACAGAGGAACCCTCCAGCTCGGAAGCTTCTCGTCGCCCTTTCCTCTCTCGGCAGGGATGGCACCGTTCTCGTCCCAAAAGGGAAGGGGGGCGGTCTTCACCTCCGCCTCATCGTAAATCCGCTTTTTCGAGAGGGCGAAGGCCTCCTCGGTATCCTCGTCGAGGGTTGGGACGAGAAGCCCCTTGTTGTGCCATGCGTACTCGTGAAGCGGATCGAGGTTTATCGCCCGGTTGTAGCACTCCAGAGCCTCTTGATATCGGCCTAGCTGGTGAAGGGCGGAGCCCATGTTGTTCCAGGCGTCGGCGTCTTCGGGCTTAAGCTCGATCACTCTTTCATAGCAATCGAGAGCCGCCTCGTTCCGGCCGAGCTTGGCGAGGATCGTGCCTTTGTTGTTCGAGGCGTCGGCGTCCTCAGGCTCGATCTGGACCGCCTGATCGTAGCTCTCCAGGGCCTCCCCGTACCGGCCAAGCTTTGCGAGAACCGTGCCCCTGTTGTTCCAGGCATCGGCCTTTTCTGAGTCGAACTCTATCGCTCGATCGTAGCTCTCCAGGGCTTCCTCATACCGGCCCAGGCCGGATAGGGCGGCCCCTCTGCTCAGCCAGAGGTCTGCGTCGAAGGGCTTGATGTTCGTGGCCCTCTGGTAGCAGTAAAGGGCATCCTCGTATCTGGCAAGGTTGTTGAGGGCGAGACCCTTGTTGTACCAGAGGTCGGGGTTGTATAAGTCGAGGCCGATCGCTCGGTCGTAGCTTGTGACCGCCTCCTCGTATTTTCCTCTGCTGGCTTGAGCGTTTCCCATCTCGGACCAGTCGGAGGCAGAAAGATCCTCTCCACAAACCTGTGAGATGCCGAAGAGAAGTAAAATTAGGGCGACGGAGATCTTGGGCAGCGATCTTGCCAGCGGACCATTTTTTTTGCATCTTGCACCTGCTGGTGTTGGAAGGCCAGCTCTGATATTCTTCTGATCCGGGGTATCGGCCTTTTCAAGCGCCATTTCCAATCGCATCCTGGACTCGGTCGGAAAGCTTTGGCATCATCCGAAGGGGCTGGTGGGGGTCAAGCCAGATCCGCTGCGGAAGTTCGATTTGAGATCGATCGTTTCAAACTCCATTATGGACACCGAGTTTAGCGTACCATTTTTGTCCATTCCCATTTCTGGTTGGGTCTTCGAGGTGAAATCTTGGAACTTGCTATTGAAGTCAGACTCCCCTCCAAAGGCGCTTGCCCCAGAGCTAGTGTTCAAGTCACTGAAGAGACCGCCCAAATTCGGCAACAAGTCGTCTGCCTCTTCGTTTTTCTCTCCGGAATCGTTGCCGGTTCCGTTGGTCTGTGATGTGGGATCTTCCTCAAATACGAGCTTCTTGACTTCATCGGTCCGCGACCTCGTATCAGGAGCTGGGGCTGCGGGCAGCTCGGAGATGCCGCTTTTCGCCGGATTTTCGATGATCGAGGTGAGCCAGGAGAGATCGGGCTCGTCTCCGCCATTTGACGCCGCAGATGAGGGCGAATTTGCCGGCAGGTCCGACTCGACTTCCGAATCGCGAGGCTCCGATGAAGGGGTGGGCAAAGGTGATCCGAACTCGTCTCCCATCTCTGAAGATCCTCTGGCATCCGGAGATCTGCTATCATCAAGATCGGCTTCGGTGGCCGCAGGTTCGGTCGACGTCTCTATGGGGGCCGGTCCGGTGACGGTTTCAGCAATCGGATATTTGGGAGTGTGTGGAACGGTGCTCTTTTCAGGCGCAGCTTCGATGACCACGGGCGCGGTCGACTTCTCAGCCGGGGTCGATCCTGGTTCGATTTCGTCCGATGAATATCCAAAGGCAGATGGAACGGTGCTCTTTTCGGGCGCAGCTTCGATGATCGCGGTTTCGGTCGAGGCTTCGGCCAGGGCAGGTTCGATCTTGCCGGCAACCTCTGAGGTTTCTGATGCTCTTTCGGCGGAGGTCTTCTCGGTCACAGTCTCGATCTCCGTCGGCGCAGGCGGTTCTGTCTTGCCTTTCCCGTCCTCGAATTCAGTGGATGTGGCGTTCGTTTCAGACTGCGCATCGATCTTTTGGCCGGTTGAACTCGATTCCGTCTCCAAAATCTCTGCAGTCTCATTTGCTTCAGAGGCGTAGCGGATCGAATAGTCGCCGCCTGAAGGTCTGGTATCGTTATCGGGGTCCTCCGACGATCTTTCGCTGACGCCGGTATTGTTCTCGCTCGATGAAGACCCGGAAGTTGTTCTGCCGCCTCCTGAAGAGGACTTTTTACTGCCGCCGCCAGACGAAGCGAAGAAGAAGGTCCTGCCGGACTCGTCCTTTTCGACGGTTCGGGGCGTTTTGTCCAGATTCTCCGAAAGCGGAACCGTTGCAGGGTTTCCTGATGGGGTCGCTCTCAGATTCGAATAAGGTGCATCGCTCCCGCTGCCTGAGATCGGATCGATGGAGAGGAGATAGCCCAGGCCCGGAGTGAGGAGGACGAGCCCCAGGACCATGAGGAAGCCCCAGACGCGAACCTGCTTTTTTGGGGGTATGTTGAGCCGCCTCAAAACCTCCATATCCCGCAGCTTCCGATCCCGTCCCCTCTGTATAGCATGGATCTTGTATGCGGAGTATCCCGTGATGACGGAACCTGCGATGATGGCTGCAAGGGCTAACATGGCTCTTTCCCCAAACTTGGCCTCTTAGTTGATATATATTGTAGATATATATCAGTTACGCATAATGTTATAAAAATACTTTTCGTCGGTTGAGGAAAAACTCTAACCTTTAAATCGACCTGACTCATTAAGATCGAGGCCTTTAGCATGAGAGAAGACGAGAAATTCCAGATCATATGGGAGAACGCCCAGAAGATGCCGGAGATGGAGAAGGTCATGTTCTACGAGCTGGAGCGAAAAAAGGCGGTGGTGGGCCTGATGCTGGTTGTATTCTTGTTTGCAGGAGCGGGCCTGATCTATGCTGGCAAGGCGGCCAAGGGCGCAGTCTTGATGCTGGTCGATGCAATACTGCTCGCGATCTTTCTCTCTTTTCGCGGATTCGGCCCGATCAGTCCCGGCGAGACCTTTGGAAGCGCGAGCCTGATCCTGGTCCCGTTGATCCTGTCCCTCTACATCTACGCGGCGGCGGACGTTCGACGAACGATAGATGAGTACAACGAGAGGCTGTACGTGACGGTCTTCGACCGGTCCCCACCCTAGTTTTTATGATCCTGGGTTGCGCCATTTCAGAGGGTCGTAACCTAATCCTGGAAAAATGTCGGGAATCGGTGGCGCTGACCTGTGCCACCGATCTATCTTTTTCTGGCCAGTGGTCTTTCGTTCCTCGCGGTCAGGTCACCTGGACGGTCACCGTGCTCTCGGCGCTGCAGCCGGCGACGCTGGAGCTGACGGTGAAGGTCTTGAGGCCCGCCGATCCGAACCTGGACTCAAGCTGGTAGGTTCCCGTCGAGACCTTCCTGAGGGTGCTGCTGGTCAGGACGGCGTCAGCGGGGTTCCAGGTCAGCCTCATGCTCGAGGGGTCGGCGAGCTGCCCCGCCGGTCCATAGAACTTTACGGTGAGGGTGTAGGGGTTGTAGGCCCTTGTGGCGCTGAAGTCCATCGCTGCCCAGCAGCTGGCCATCGAATCCATGGACCTTGCGGGCTGAACGAAGATGTCGCCGCCCGCGCCGTCCTGGAGGACGTAGGCCACCCAGAGGAGGCCGTCGAAGGGGCTGTAGACGAGGGTGGGCCATATCTCATCGCCGGAGGTTCCGGTCACTGCGACCCTCTCGATCAGGCTCCAGCCGGGATTGAACCTCTCGAGGTATAGGTCGTAGCTTCCTCCTTCCCGGGAGCTGTAGACCAGGTCGAACTCGCCGTTCTGAACGATGAGAGATGGGTAGTCCTGGCTCGACGAGCTGGTGGTTATCCTCTTCTTATCGAGGGAGTTCAGGTTCTTGTCGTACTTCTTGACGAATACGTCCCGGTTTCCAAACTCCTCGGAGGTGTAGGCCACGTAGAGCCTCTCCTCATCGCCCGCGTAGGCGAGGGACGGCCGGTCCTGGTAGCTGGTCTCGGTTGTCACCCTGACCTTTCGCATCGATGTCCAGGCGGAGTTGAACCGCTCGATGAAGATGTCGCCGCCGAAAGATGAGCCCGTCTCCCAGGACTGGTAGGCGAGGTAAAAGTCGCTTCCTGCCCGGACGAGAGAGGGTCTGTCCTGGTCGGCCGGGGAGGTGGTGAGCCTCCGGGTCTCGATGAGGTTCAGATCCTCGTCGTACTTCTTCATGAAGATGTCCCAGTTTCCTGTCTCGTCAGATACGTAGGCGATGTAGTAGTATCCGTCGGAGTACGCCACCGACGGCGTGTCCTGGTAGGCCGGATCGCTGGTGGCCCTCAACTTCTCCAGCTGGTTCCAGCTGGAACCGAACCTCTTCGTGAATATGTCGCCGCTGTAGAAGGATCCCGTCTCCCAGGACTGGTAGGCTAGGAGGTATCCATCGTCGGCGCTGACCAGAGACGGCCTGTCCTGGATCGCGTCTCCACTGGTGAGCTGATAGATGCCCCCGGAGCTGACGAGCTGGTAGCCGCTGTAGCCGATGGCACTGTCGTATCGAGTGGCAGGCTCGTGCTTTCCGTCCCGGACGTAGACGTAGAGGCTGTACTCACCAGCGTCGCCGGGACCTGATGACCAGGTCCAGGTGCGGCTAGCGCTCCAGTCTCCGACGACCTTCCATGAGTTCCCTGTGGAAGGTCCCTTCATCCAGAACCGATAGAGGAGGGGGTCCCCGTCGGGATCTGTCGCCGATGCCGTCCATACGACTGTCGATCCTGCCGCCTGAGGACTTGCTCTGCTCGGTGAGAGTGCCGTCACCGTCGGAGGCTGGTTGATCGGCGCGGGCGAAGTCAGCTGGTATCCACCGTAGCCCTTGGCGCTGTCGTAACGGGATGTCGACTCGTGCCTTCCGTCCCGGACGTAAACGTATACGTCGTAGAGGCCCGCATCGCCCGGACTCGAAGACCAGGTCCATGAGTTGCTGGTGGACCAGTCCCTGATAACCGTCCACGAGTTCCCTGTGGAAGGTCCCTTCAGCCAGAACTTGTAGAAGAGGGTATCCCTCTCCGGGTCGGAGGCTGAAGCCGTCCATACTATGCTGGTTCCAGCAGTCGAGGGGCTTGCCCTGCTCGGCGAGAGTGCCGTCACCGTCGGAGGCTGGTTTATCGGCGCGGGCGAAGTCAGTTGGTATCCACCGTAGCCCTTGGCGCTGTCGTAGCGGGATGCCGACTCGTGCCTTCCGTCCCGGACGTAAACGTATACGTCGTAGAGGCCCGCATCGCTCGGACTCGAAGACCAGGTCCATGAGTTGCTGGTGGACCAGTCCCTGATAACCGTCCATGAGTTCCCTGTGGAAGGCCCCTTCAGCCAGAACTTGTAGAAGAGGGTGTCCCTATCCGGGTCGGAGGCTGAAGCCGTCCATACGATCGTCGATCCTGCCGCCTGAGGGCTCCCCCTGCTTGGCGAGAGGGCCATTACCGTCGGGGGCTGGTTGATCGGCCTGATGGCGATCAGCTGGTATCCCTTGTATCCGGTGCAGCTGTCATAGCGTCCTGCTGGCTGATGTTTTCCGTCTCTCACGTAGACGCAGAAGTCGTACTGTCCGACGTCTCCGGTGCTTGTCGACCACGTCCATGAGTTGCTGCCTGTCCAATCCCTGACCACCTTCCAGAGGTTCCCTGTTGAGGGCCCCTTCATCCAGAACCGATAGAGGATCGGGTCACCGTCGGGATCGCTCGCCGATGCCGTCCAGGTCACCGTGGTCCCGGCGATCTGGTGGCTGTACCTGTTAGGGGCGAGGCTCGTTACCACCGGTGGCTGGTTTGGCACCGGAGTCGCTGTGAAGGGTGTGATCTTGTAGGCGTCCCAGCTGTCGGGTCCCGCGTGCTTTCCGTCCCTTATCCAGACGTTGATCTCGTAATCACCCTGCTGTGACGGAGTCCAGTCCCACCAGTTCTTTGTGCTCCATTCCTGGACAGGTTTCCAGGCGTCGCTGGTAGAGGGTCCCTTGATGTAGAACTTGTAGTAGACGACGTCTCCGGGGTCCGGATCCGTCGCGTCAGCTGTCCACCTGATGACGGTCCCCACGTTCTGGGGGCTTGCCTTGTTGGGGGTGAGCGAGTTGAAGACTGGCGGTTGATTCGGTGCCGGGTTCACCGTGAACGGCGTGATCTTGTACGCGTCCCAGCTGTCGGGTCCCGCGTGTCCGGCCTCACCGTCTCTTATCCAGACGTTCACCTCGTAGTTGCCCTGCTGAGATGGCGTCCAGTCCCACCAGTTCTTAGTATCC